>JASLRP010000065.1 GCA_030743915.1 SAR202 cluster bacterium
TTCGTATTCACCCTTGTTCGAGTGGGCATTGCCGCGACGAAAGTAGGCGGTGGCGTTGTCGTGGTCAATCTCGATGATCTCGGTCATCTCAGAGATAATGGTGTTCAGATCTTCATTTGGCGAGGGGTTCGGGATTAGCTGCTCAAAATTCACGGCAGTTCCTTTAGGTTTGCTTCAGAGCGCTGTAAATTATACATCCGGTTGTTAGATTGAAGGAGAGAGAAATTGTCACTCGAAGTTCATTCCATTACATTTGACTGTCAAAACGCTGGCGAGTTGGCTCAATTCTGGGGCGCCGCCTTGAATTACGATGCCAGCGTCGGGAAAATCGCTTCCATTGCGGTCCCGCCAGATGGCAAGCTGCCGCGTCTTCTGTTCCTGGATGTGCCGGAGGCTAAAGCGGCCAAGAACCGGGTTCACCTGGACATCCTGCCCAGCGATTCCACCATGGAAGAAGAGGTCGACCGACTGGTCGCCCTGGGAGCGCAGAAGGTCGAGGTTTTCGAGTTGCCATACGGCTCCTGGACGGTCATGCTGGACCCGGAGGGCAACGAGTTCTGCATCGAGAAACCTGACGACTCGTGATAACCGAACGCACAATACCGATGCGCACAGACGACTGATCTCGCCCCGCTGAGTCGAGGCGAAGCATCTGGTCGGCTGACTCCAACTAGTATCCCACTTGCGGGTCAGATTCTCCATGTCCGGTCAGAATGGCCCGCTGTGACGGCTGAACGTCGATTGACGCCTGCGCGAGATGGCGCTACCGTCTCGCCTGACTGGAAATCGCGAACATCCACCATTAGAGGAGAGGAACACTGATGGACGAGAAGAAAGTAGAAGCATTCGGAGATCGACTATTCAACGAGATGAACGCAGGCATGAGTTGTCTGAGCTTGTATCTGGGCTACAGCCTGGGGCTGTTTCAGGCGTTGGCAGACGCGGGCCCCGCGACATCTGTCGATGTGGCTCAAAGCACGGGCTACGTTGAACGGTACGTGCGCGAATGGCTGGAGTGCATGACGGCGGGAGGTTATCTGACTCACGATGTCGATTCCGAGAGATTCACTCTTCCCGAAGAGCACGCCGCCGCTCTGTTGGACCCTGACAGCCCATCGTCGGCAATCGGGGTCATCGGGTGGGTGACCAGTTTTGCCAACGCTCTGCCCAGCGTGGCGGAGGCGTTCCGAAACGGGGGCGGGGTGCCATACGCCGCCTATGGCGATGATATGATGATGGCCCAAGGTCTCGGCACCCGCCCCATGTTCGTGAACGACCTCACCAGCAAGTGGATTCCCGCCATGCCGGAGATCGAGGCCCGGCTGAAGGCTGGAGGCCGCGTCGCCGATATCGGGTGCGGCATCGGCTGGTCAACCGTCGCTCTGGCAAAGGGGTACCCCAACACCCAGATTGACGCCATCGACCCTGACGAAGAATCTCTGGCATTGGCTCGACAAATCGCTGAAGAGGAGGGCGTCACCGATCAGATCACCTTCCACCTGAAGACGGTCGAAGATGCGCCCGTGCAGGGGGCCTATGACCTCGTGATGGCCGTCGAGTGCGTCCACGACATGCCGTATCCCGTCTCCGCGCTCACTCGCATGCGTGAGTTGATCGCCTCGGATGGAGCCGTCTTGATCGCCGATGAAGCAGTGGAAGACACGCTGGCCGAGAACACCAATTTCATGGGCCACCTGTTTTACAATTACAGCGTCCTGCATTGCCTGCCCCAGGCGATGGTTTTTCCTGACTCCGTAGCAACAGGCACCGTCATAAAACCATCGGTCCTCCGAGGTTATGCTCAGGACGCTGGATTCGCAGGCGTGGACGTGCTGCCCATCGAGAATGCCCAGTTCCGATTTTACAGACTGAATCCGTGAAACGGGTAATCATCGACACCGACCCAGGAATCGACGACGCAGCGGCCATATTCCTGGCTCTGGGCAGTCCCGAGCTACAGGTCGATGCCCTGACCACAGTGTTTGGCAACACCGCCGTGGAGCAATGCACCGTCAACGCCCTGCGGATTCTGGAGGCAGCGGGACGCTCGGACATCCCCGTGTATCAGGGGTCGGGCAGGCCCTTCAATTTCGGCGAGCCGGAGTTCGCCGAGTATATCCACGGGTCCGATGGCCTGGGCGATGCGGGCCTTCCTGCCCCGTCTGTCAAGGTCCAGGACGAGAACGCCGTTATCAAGATAGTCCAGAGCGTAATGGACTCCCCCGGACAGATAACCTTCGTCGCTCTGGGGCGTCTGACCAATCTGGCGCTTGCGATAAGCGTCGAACCGCGAATCGCGACATCGCTGGTCGAGGTGGTGGTCATGGGCGGCGCGGTCACGGTTCCCGGCAACGTCTCGATGGTCTCCAGCGCCAACCTCTGGGGCGACCCCGAAGCGGCGGACGTAGTGTACCGTTCGGGCGCTTCGATGGTCCAGGTGGGACTGGACGTGTGCAACAAAGTCGAGATTTCGGCGGAGCAGCTATCGAGAGTGTGGGCAGCCGGCACGCCGGTTTCGAGATTGCTGGAGAAGGCAACGCCCTTCATCCAGAGGGCCTACATCGAACGGAACCGGAAGATGAGCGCGGGGGCCGTCAAGTACAACGACGTGCCCGCGATATCCTACGCCATCGACCCAACGCTGTTCGAGACTCGCAATCTCCACGTGCGCATTGCCAAAGGTGACCAGTTGACCCAAGGCCAAACGTTGGCCGATCTTGACGGCCAGACCGGAGAGTCTCCCAATACCCATGTGGCGTTGGATGTTGACGCAAATCGCCTATCGGAGATGTGGACGGAACGGGTTTCCGATCTGTGACCCGCTAGCTTATCCCCACCCGGGACAGGAATTCCGGTTTGCCTTGCACGCCCACGTTCACACGGAACAGGCCGCCCGCGCCGGGGCCTTCCTCGGCCTTGTTTTCGCCCCCGGCGGTGGTGACGTACATGTCTGTATAGTCTGTGCCTCCGAATATCACGCTGGAGATTTTCTTGGCGGGGAACTGCACCTGCGCGACCTGTTCGCCGTCGGGATTATAGCGGTACAGCGATGAGCCATCCCATCGAGCGCCCCAGACGTAGCCCTCGGCGTCCACAGTCATGCCGTCGGGAATGGTGCCGTCGTCGGGAGTCTCGACGAACACCCGCTGGTTGCTGATGTCACCGGAATCGATGTCATAGTCGAAGATGTAGATTTTCCGAGCAAGCGAGTCCGTGTAATACATCTGCTTCTGGTCTGGGGTGAAGCCTATGCCGTTGGACAGGCCCACGCCCTCCAACACCGTGGTTATCGAGCCGTCCGTGTCCATGCGATACAGAGTCGCGGGACGCGTGTCGGTGGGCATAGTCCCGCAGAACACTCGGCCTGCCGGGTCGGCGGCGACATCGTTGAAGCGATTGTCGGTCTCGGCCTCCATCTCATCGACAAGAAACTCAAGCTCCCCGTCACGCCACACAGCGACGGAACCTCTGTCCATGAAGAGCAAAAGGGAGCCGTCAGACTGGATGGTGTATCCGCCCACGATGCGTCCTTCGTAAATCTGCTCGTGCCTGCGGGTGAAGGGATTCAGCCGAAAAATCCGGCCCTGCGGAATATCCGACCAGTAAACCTGTCTCTCCATCGGATGCCACAGGGGGCCTTCGCCGGTCTCACATCGGTAGTCTGCAACCAGTTCGGGGATCATGTTATACCTCGGTGTTCTCAGGATTCCACGTGACAGGATATCAGGAATCAGGACACACTCGCCGGAGGGTCACAAGCATATCAATTGCTTCGCTTGGACAGGTTAGTGTCTCGTCTGACATGAACACCTGATTACCGAGACCTGAATACCTAAACGTCAGCGCCAGCCAATTGGCCGAACTTGCCCTCAAAAAAGATCAGAGGGTCGCCGGAACCAGCGTCGAGTTGGTCGACCTCCCCTATAAAGACGGTGTGGTCTCCAGCCACGGTCTCGGCGACAACATGACAGTCCATATGGGCCAGCGAGCCATCCACAATGGCGCCACCGTGAGGAGAAATGGTGAAGGATACATCGACATCGCCAGTCTTCTTTTCTGATGGTCGAGCGAAATACTCAGCGATGCTCTGCTGCTCCAAACTCAGGATGTTGATGGTAAAACGCCCCGACTCCTTGATAAGAGGGTGAGAAGCGGTGTGGTGACCGGCACAGACCAGGGCCATGAGCGGGTCCAGAGAAACGGAACAGATTCCGTTGGCCGTCATGCCGTGGATTTCACCATCAGGTCGAACGGTGGTAACTACCGTGACGCCGGTGGCAAATTTGCCCCACGCCTGACGAAATATATGTTGATTAGACATCATGTAACCTCGCAAAGGGAAATTGCAGAGAACGGGCGCGCTCTGTTCATCGGTATCTCGAATTATAATGGGGAGTGGCCCATAAGGAAAGTTTAGGCACGGTTTTGCGTAATGTCGCAACGCGCGGTTGGGGTGGCGGTTGAGACGAAGCGAATTGAAAATACGACGCTGTGCGTCGCGCATTTTCAGGGCGGGGGAAACAGAATTCCTAGCGGGCCGGCTCGACCACCAAGAGAGAGTGCTTATTCAAAGTCGCCTGCACAGATCCAGAGTACGGGACGCCCCTTTGTTCGCTGATTAGCTGACTTCGCACGTCGTAAATAGTGATGTCGATGGCCTGGCCTGCCTCGTACGGAAGTTGCAGGTTCACGGTTGTGTTGTCATAGGCCAGCGCAAAGGTCTGGAGACCGCTCCACACGTGGGCCTTCGTCGGCTCGACGAGGACAGCAGGCTGTCCCGTTGCCTGCGCTATCGCCTGCCCCGTGATGAAGGTGAACGCTTCGTGATGAAGCTGGTTCAACAGCCACAGATAATTGCCCTGTCCGTCGATCACGAGATAGGGCGCGGTGCGCTCCTCTCGCCCACCGCCAGATGTTGGAACGTGCATCGGGCCGGACGCGAAGATTCGGTCTGCGGCCACATCGTCAGGGCCTGCCAGATTGGCAATCTCGCCCAGACGATAGAAATCTGAGAAGGGAGCTAGGCTCACCGAGCGGCCTAACACCTGCCCTGTCGCAGGGAAAATGGACTGGTCTTTCGAGGCGTCCTCGTTCTCTCCCTCAGAGGTCACAGCGAACGAGGTCAGCAGTGATGTGTGGTACTCCTCAAAAGATGAAAGGGCGGGATTAGCGAACGCGAATCGTGGCGGCAAACCGAACTGTTGTCGCACCGATTGCCAGGTCCCGAAGTCCGGCAGTCCGACGATGGGATGTATGAACACTGGCCCCGGATGGCTGGCGGAATCCAGCAGCGTCGATAGCTCTGCGCTCAAATCCTGGCCGTTATTCCAATAAGGCGGCCCCATGCCCACCTCGTCCTCGGTGTCTTCGTTGCCTCCGGGGGTGAGGACGTAGCTCAGGGCCACGTCTCCACCGTCCCACGGGCGGTCGTAGGTTAACACGGTGCTGTATCCTGCCGCCTCCAGCGCGTCGTCCACGTTGCCGACGATGCTGAGGGATACGTGCTCAAAGTATTCGTCCGCCGAGAATCCGCCGTCACCCTGGATGCGGAACCTGTCCAGGATGATGTTGGCGACTGGGCGGGCATCGTCGGGTCGGGGATGAGCGGCGATGCGCTGGAGGATCTCAGTGGTGATGTCTGGCCGAGACGAGGCGGCGATGGATGCCTCCATGTCGGCTGTTAGCAAAATCCGGTCAACGCCCTGCCTGAGCGCGGCGATTGTGAGGAGATTCAGCCACGGACCGGTAGCGCAGTTCTCCACCACTGTGCCATCGTCCAGCGTGGGTTGATTCTCGTCGATGGGAAGGGAACGGGTTTCCGAGTAAACATCGGCCAGCGAAAGGCTGGTGTCGCAGGGGATGGGGTTATACGCGCCCACAACAACGCTGGTCTCAGGCTCAGGTGATAGCGCTCTGGCTCTGGCGAACGTCGTTCCGTTGGTGGAGCCGAACACGGCCGTATCCGAGTGGACGTAGGTGTAAACGTCCCTCGTCTCCTTCTGGTCCGGATAGAAGGAGTAGTAGTAACCTTGCCACACGGTTCCCACATCTGCCCCCGTGCGCATATAAGGAACGCCCTTGGAGGCCAAATGGTTGGCGATTGCGGTGTCGTAATCTATGGAGAACGCCTCAGAGGAAATGGCGTCGGCTCCCGTGGCCAGCACTTCATCAACGAAGGTCAGGACCTGCTCCACGGTCAACGGAGGCAGGTTGCCGGATATACTCAGGCCGCCGGCTCCGATCCCGGATTCGCCAGCCCGATTTATGATGTGGGCCAGAGATTCGATGAGGACCGCAACCTTCATCCCGCGGCTGTGGGCTTCTTCCATCACAAACGGTAACAGGTTCCCTGTCCAGTAATATCGCCCTCGCGCTTCTTCCTCGTCGATCTTGAGTTCATCGTCTTCGGGCGGGCCGTCGTACTGGCTGTTGTAATCGAATCCTTCATGGCGTAGGGAGGCCAGCAACTGGCTGTCGAAGTACACCGCGCCATCACCTTCGACTCCATAGACCTCGAATTCGGTGTAGCCCCGCTCTGAGAGCCAATCCAGGTTGGCGCGAATCATATCTTCAAGAACTGGCGATCCTTCAAGTGGGACAATCGAACCGCTGGGTGACTCGCCGAACTGGGATTCAGCCTCGACCTCAAAAATCAACTGGCCGGTGTTAAGATCGGTGAACAGCAGGTCAACTTGAGTGGTCAGCCTGGGCAGATCGCCGCTTGCTGTGGCAAAAGTCGAAGGCTGAGCAGGCGAACCGGTTGACGCAGCGGAAGGGGCCGTCGGGGCTGGGCTGGGCGCCGAAACCGAGGGAGTTGGTTGAGCGGGGCTGGATGCGGGTATCGTCGGGGCCTGGGTTGGCGACGCGGCCACGGGTTCATCTTCTTCGTCGAACTCTTCATCGTCGTCATCCCCGCCGCAGGACACCACGGCCATAAGAGCAATCAGGCCGAGAAGAATCAGGGCGCTCCTGGCGAATTGTGAAAAAAACCGAGACCAGAACATCAAAATGCCTCCGTCAATAATTCCCCATCGTGGTGAGTCTAGCAACGGCTCAGGGCATGGTCAATCGGCAATCCGTGTGATGTTCGTATCAATTGGGACTTAAATTGACATACACGACAACCAGTCCTTAGAATGCACACACCCCGAACGGCCCGAATTGACGAATTTCGATGCTACTCTCGCACTGATTGCTCTACTGGAGGTTGTAACATGGCGACCAAGGCTTACATTTTGATAGAGACAGTCGTGGGCAAATCGAAGGACGTGTCTGACTCGCTGTCATCCGTGTCCGGCGTCAGAAACGTGGACACTGTTACCGGCCAATACGACATTATTGCCGTCGTCGAGGCAACCGACCTGAACGCGGTTGGCGAGATTGTGACCGGACAGGTCCACACCATTGGCGGAATCATGCGAACGGTCACGTGTCTGACGGTCGAATCTGACCAGCCAGCCTGATTCAGGGGTTCATCGAAGCTTCCCGCTTAACATTCCTCTTGGCAACCATCGCGCCTGGAAACTTTCCAATTCAGCGAGGCGTTGTCTTCATGCGGAGCCTGAACGTTCCGCGATGACTGATTTTGACTTCTGGGCCCATTTCCTCTCTATTAGACTTCAGCGATATGTGCGACAATGCTGTCGAAATTTGCTGACGCCAACAGGAGGTGAAACCAATGGCCAACAACATTACGCCCACTGATCACAACGTGGAGGTCAACGGCCTCAATATCCACTATGTGGACTGGGGAGGAGATTCCAACCGCAACCTGCTGTTGGTTCACGGGCAGGGCGGGAACGCCCGCAACTGGGACCACATCGCCCTAGCTCTGCACGACGAATTTCGAGTTCTGGCCATCGACCAGCGCGGTCATGGAGAGTCGGACCACACTCAAGAGGGCTACGCAGTCACGGCCTTCGCCTCGGACCTTGCCGAGTTCGCTGAAAAGATCGGCATAACCCCTTACTCTTATGTCGGCGCGTCCCTTGGAGCGCGAAACGGCATATCCTACGCCGGCGACCACTCAGACCATCTCAAGCATTTCGTGTGCCTGGACTACGGCCCCGAGATGAGCGTGGCTTCGGCCCGAAACCAAATCAGCGGCATGAACCGTCGTGCTCTGGGCTGGCGCAGTATCGACGAGTACGTTGACCAGCAGCGCATCGGCAACCCCCGGCTCTCAGATGAGTACGTCCGGCACCAGGCGCAGCACTCGCTGAGGCTTAACTATGCCGACAAATACGTTACCAAGTCAGACCCGGACATGTTCTGGATAAACGGCAGTTTCGGAGTCAAAGAGGTTCCCCACCTGTGGGAACAATGGGAAAAGATTAGCTGCCCGATCCTGGAACTGAAAGGCTCGGAGAGCGATTTCCTGTCTGACGAAATTCGAGACCGAATGAAGGAAAGCCAACCCAACCTCCGGTTCATCGAGGTGCCGGAATCGGGCCACGGAATCTCCGGAGATAACCCTGACTTCCTCCTCCAGGAGCTACGCAGCTTCTTCGTAGACTAAACGCCCGGTCCTGATCGTCGATCTTTAGGCCGGACAACTTCAGATCATGTGTGCCCGCGTATGTTGAACGCTACCCTGATG
>JASLRP010000066.1 GCA_030743915.1 SAR202 cluster bacterium
GCGTCGCCAACGCCAACGCGCTGCGACTCTCTGGCGTCACGGGTTCGACTCCCACTCCAGTCGGTGGCGTCATTGGCATGGATGGAGCAAGACCCAACGGCCTGTTCCTGGACAGAGCGATGGACCTGGTGCGTATTCATATACCTGAAATCACCGTTGAGAAAAGCAAAGAACTTCTGCTGGCCGCTCAAGAGCTTTGTCTGGCCGTAGGGCTGACTCAGGTTCACGATGCTGGAATCGACGGCATGACACTTCAGGCATACCGAGAGCTGGCAGCAGAGGGGAGTCTCAAGATCAGGGTGTACGCGATGCTGGCTAGAGACTACTTCGACCAGACTGATGTGTCTCCGATTCAAGAGGGGCTGTTCACTTGCCGCAGTGTCAAAATCGTCTCCGACGGCGCTTTGGGTTCGCGGGGCGCCGCGCTCCTGGCTCCGTACTCTGACGCGCCGGACGAGAGTGGATTCATGCTGCTCACCCGCGAGGACTTCGAGGCCACAGTGGAGCGCGCGCTGGTCTCAGGGTTCCAGGTCAACACCCACGCCATAGGCGACCTGGCGAACCGGGTGTCGCTGGATGTCGTGGAGGCCACGCTCCAAAACCACGAAGTTCCCGATCACCGCAGTCGGATAGAGCACGCCCAGCACCTGCACCTGGACGACATCCCCAGGTTCGCCGAGTTGGGAGTCATAGCGTCGATTCAACCGACTCACTGCACATCGGACATGTTCATGGCCGACTCCAGGCTCGGCCCGGAGCGCACGCCTGGAGCGTATCCCTGGAGAAAGTTTGTCGATTCTGGCGCTCGGATAGTCGGAGGTTCGGACTTCCCGGTGGAGAGCAACAACCCTCTTTGGGGCCTGCACGCCGCCGTCACTCGCCAGAACCACGACGGTCAACCCTCAGACGGTTGGAATCCCGAAGAGCGCCTGACCATCGACGAAGCCCTGCGCTCCTTCACTCTGGATGCCGCCTACGCCTCGTTCGCGGAACATGACCGCGGCGCTCTGTCCCCCGGAATGCTGGCGGATATGACCGTTCTGGGCACGGACATTGTGAATGAGCCGGCTCAAGTTCTACTGGAGACCAAGATTGTGGCGACGATTGTGAATGGCGAGGTCGCGTTTACAGACAAATCCGGACTGTAATCGTAGCGGAGACTTGTCTAGACGCCTGCGCTTTTGAGGCCGCAATCGAATGTCGGATTCTACCGGTTCATCGTTGGGTCCAGGGCGTCGCGAAGGCCGTCTCCCATGAAGGTGAAACCCAGGGTTATGAGGGCGATCATCACGCTCGGGAACAGGCCCATGTGCCAGTACGTTCGGACGTACGACAGGCTGGTGGACACCATCTTGCCCAGGCTGGGTGTCGGTTCGTCGATGCCCAGTCCCAGGAAGCTCAGGCCCGCCTCGTTGAAGATAGCCGCTGGAATCTGGAATGCCACCAGCACCGCTATGACCGGTATTACGTTGGGGAAAATATGTGTTACGGCGATACGAAGCTCGCTGGCCCCGATGGCGCGGGCTGCGACGACGAACTCTCGCTCTCTGAAGGCGATGAACTGACCTCGCGTCAGGCGAGTCTCCACCACCCATCCTGTGACCCCCAGAGCGAAGATAACACTCCAGGTCGAGTGCCCAAGGAAGGCCATCAGGAACATGGCAACCAACAGGCTCGGAATGCCAGTGGCGATCTCCACGATTCTGACAACGATCTGGTCCACCCATCCACCCAGGTATCCGCCTGCCGCCCCCAGGGTGAATCCGATGCTCAGCGCAATCACCTGGACCCCGAATCCAACCATGATCGAAGTGCGCGTTCCGAAAAACGCTCTACTCAGATAATCTCTGCCCACCTGGTCGGTGCCGAACCAGTGGGACCAACTAGGGAATTGACGTGAATCCGACAGGACCTGCTCATTGTAACCCGTTGGAGCAATAACGTTGGCGAAGAGGGCGATGAATATCATCACGATAACGATTACCAGCCCCATCACAGCCAGCTTGTTCTGGCGGAACCTCCAGAAGAATGTGGCCTTGTTGCTGCGTCGCGGGGCCCGAAGCTGGGCCTCAAGAGTTGGAGAGCTCATCAGGAACTCCTAGTCAGACGCACTCGGGGATCAGCCCAGGTGTACAGTATGTCGCTAATTACGTAGGTGAGACCGAACAACACCGCGACAAGCATGAACATCCCGAGAATCACTGGATAGTCCCTGTCAAATATGCTGGTGACGAAGTGCTTGCCTATTCCTGGTATCCCGAAGGTCCGCTCAATGAAGATACTGCCGGTCATCAGGTTCGGCAGCAGTGGGCCGAAGAGGGTGATTATTGGTATAAGGGCGTTTTTGAATATATGCCTCACGACTACGGTAGGTTCGTTCAACCCTTTTGCACGGGCTGTCCGCACGTAATCAGAGCGCATGGCCTCCAACATGCTAACCCTGGTGAATCGCGCCACCAGACCCAATGGGGCCAGGCTGTATGCGATTACCGGTAATATCATGTGCTGCCAGGTGCCCCACCCTTGTGTCGGGGTGAGGTCCAAATATATAGCGACGAATAAAACCAGCCACACCGCCACAGCAAAATTGGGCACAGTGATCCCCGCTGTCGCCATCAATGTCACGGAGTAGTCGAAAATACTGTTCTGTTTCAGCGACGCCAGCACGCCAAGTATGACACCCAGGGTCAGAGCGATCACCAGGGTAATCGCGCCGATTTTGGCTGTGGCGGGCCATCCACGGGCGATGGTCTTCCAGACTGAGTCGGTTTTATAAATGTAAGAGTTGCCAAGGTCCAGATGAGCGAGGTTCCAGAGATACTTCGCGTACTGTTTCCAAACCGGTTCATCAAGACCATACTTGCGCAGCATGTTCTCCCGTGCGGGTCCCTGCAATGGGAAGTCCTCTTCAATCCACGGCGTGCCGGGAAGCCAACGGACTGCAAGGAAGAGTATCAGTGAGATGGCGAGCACGGAAAAGAATAAGCCAACAAACCTTCCCAAGATATAGCCGGTCATCTTCCCTCTCTCCTGATGTATTAGCGTTGGGGGAATCCGTGCCCAATGGCGACCCAGGCGTCTTAACGAGCTTCGGCCAGCTCAGACATGCACTGGACAAACCTATCGAGTTCTTCTTCCAACAGGAAGTGCGCCACTGCCAGGCGCATCGACTGCTGCTCGGGATTGTGCGCCACCAGAATCCGATGCTCGTCCCAGAGCCACTGACCCGGAGCCTCGTGGTTCAAACCCGCTGTGGACAGCGCCACCAGTCCGGTGCTTATCTCTGGGTCCATCGGAGATTCTACTTCAATCCCTGGAATGTCCGATAGTCGCTGTTTCAAATTGGTCGCTAACTCGCTGATTCTGGCCTCGGTGTTCTCGATGCCAAGCTCTTCAGCGACGCCGATGCTCTTGACCAGGCCGCCGAAGTGCGCCCAGTTCATGGTCGCGTACTCGAACCGTCGGGCCTCGGAGACGGCTTCGAAACTCAGGCTGGGCAGGTCGTACTCTTCGGTCATGCCCCATCCGAGCCAGGTGAGTTTCAGTTTATCTATCCATTCGCGGTCAACATATAGAAAGCCGGAACCCTGGGGAGCGAGGACCCACTTGTGACCGCAACCTGCGTAGAAATCACATCCCAGGTCTTTGACATCGACGGGTATCTGGCCAACGGCGTGGGCGCCGTCCAACATAATGGGAACGCCGTTTGCGTGGGAAACCTCGCACAACCGTTTTGCTGGCAAGCGGTATCCGGTGCGAGTTGATACGTGACTCAAAAATACCAACTTGGTCTTCGGATTGATAAGGCCTTCCAGACTCGCCACCGTTTCGTCCTGATTGTGGGTCAGCGGGAGCACGCGGATTTTGGCGCCATACCGTCTGGAGAGATTTATCCAGGGCAGCGCGCCACTGGGATGTTCCTGGTCAGTGATAATCACTTCATCGCCAGGTTCCCAATCGAACCCTGTGGCCACAATGTTGATGCCATCGGACACGTTACGAGTCAGCGCGATCTCATCTGATGCCGCGCCGACGAAGCGGCCCATGTCTTCTCGGGCCTGCTCATATACTTTGTGAACAGTGTCGTTGACGTCGGGGTTGAACGGCCCGTCGGACTCGATGAGCCGGAGCAGGCGCACCACTTCGTCTGTGGACTGCGTGGGAACGGGGCCAAAGGTCCCGCAATTCAGGTAAACACAACCACTCAGCGCCGGAATCTGCTCTCTTAAAGCGTGTACGTCCGTGGGACTGTCTCCTGTATATCATGCGTCCCGCCGAAGTCAGGAACAAGTCCGTATCTCCAACGGGACGCATATTGGGTTGCCTATTCACCCATCCGTGGGTCGAATGTTAGAACGGTGAGCGGTTGTGGTCCTTCACATTGTCGCCAACGTACAGTTTGTAGATGTTCTGCACTCCGAAACCAGTGTTCCAGTTGGGGAACTGAAGCCCTTCCCAACCGGCTGCGTTCATTTCACGCCAGGAGCCTTTCAGGTACGGCTTGTGCATCTGGTTCTGTAGTTCGCCCCAGAGGAACACGCTGCCGACTCGCTCGGACAGGATTTCCTGGAGTTTTACCATCTGGCCTGAGCGCTCTGTGGGATCCGCATTTCCGGCAGCCTCGACGCGCAAGGCTTCAAATTCTGCGTCGTTCCAGTTATGGCGGCCATCGGTCTTGAACACGCTCAGGAAGTTGGACGCGTCCACATAGTCGAATCCGTAGGACACCATCGCGAATTGGAGGGACTGCTCGTTGAGACCGGCCATGTAGGTCTTGCGGTCCATATTGTTGATGGTGACGTCGATGTTAAGGTTCTTCTTCAATTCGCCAGCCACAGCGTCGGCCACGGCCTGCCTAAGAGCGGTCTCCTCACGAAGGGCCAACTCCAGTTTGGGGAAGCCTTCGCCGTTGGGGAATCCTGCGTCAGCCAGCAGTTGCTGGGCCGCTTCGGCGTCGAATCCCTGGAACTGCTTCAACTCATCAACCACCGCATCCGGGAAACCGGCCATCAGTATGCCGTAGGACGGAACGCCTGCCGAATCACCGACCACGAAGTCTATAACCGCCTGGCGGTCGATGGCCTTGGCGAATGCCTGCCTGACCGTGACGTCATTGAAGGGTTCCGACTGGAAGTCGAAGAACAGGTAGTGGGTTCGGAAGTCGCCCGGTGAAACGCCGCGCTGAGCGGTAAGCTCGGCGTCGCTCATCAGCTTTTCCTGGTCAGCAGGGCTGAAGGGGCCGGACACAGTGTCGATCTCGCCAGCAAGATACTGGTCAAATCGGCGATCGCCAAACACGTATTTGAATTTTTCTACGTAAGGCATGAGATGCCCTGTGTAGTTCGCATTGGGCACGAATACCGAATGCTGGTTAGGAATCCATTCCTCAAGAATCCAAGGAGTGGAACTGAGGGCGGTCGCTGGATCGTTATTGTAGTAGGGGCCGTGTTCCTCAGCCTGATGTTTGGCCAGCGGAGAGCCGTACATCATGAACCCGGGTGTGTAGGGAGCCGGCGCGTCCAGATGGAACACCACTGTCTTGGCGTCGACTGCTTCAACGCCAAGATCGGCGAGAGGCTTGTCGCCCGCATTCACGTCCTCCCAGTTGGTGACGCCCAGGCTGCCGAAGTACCAGGCAAAGTCGTAAGCATGTTCTGGGTCAGCATAGTACTGCCAGGTATATACAAAGTCGTCTGCGCTGACCGGGGTGCCGTCGCTCCAGTTGAGGTCTTTATTGATGTTGAACGTCCAGGTCTTCAGATCGTCTGAAGACGACCAGCTATCCGCTGATCCGGGAGAGGTCGAGAGATCGGTGTCGAGCATTGCCAGGCTCATGCCACCCTGTACGCCGCCGCCTGCCGAGTTGTAAACGCTGACGGCGAATTCGAGAGCCTCACCCTCGACTCTGTAGTTTGCGCGAAGGTACTGCTGATCAATCGAGGCTGCGTCTCCAGGCAATTCGACGCCGAACACGTTCGTAATGCTGCTGGGCGCGGCGGGCGCGGGCGCGGCGGGCACAGCAGTCGCAACCGCGGCAGGCGCGGGGGCGGGAGCAGGCGCGGGGGCGGGCGCCGGGGCTGGTGCCGGAGCGGGCGCTGGGGCCGCCGCCGGTGTTTCATCTTCGTCGGCGCTCGAACACGCCAACAGGGCGATCATTGCCACAAGCGCGAACCCTAAGGACAGCGCCTTGACACGTTTCATGGACATCATTTTCGACATGGTTCCCTCCAAGACGATTAACTTTCGTCAAGTTCAGTCAATTCCCCGTATAACTGGCAGGTTTTATAACAGGTTTATTTCGCGCCTGTCAACAATTATGAAACCCGATTTGCGCCAGTCTGCATCTCATATGCAACACGTTTAATGATTCATATTTCCAGAGACAAAACGCCACACTATTGTGTCAGAACCAAGCCCGACGATTGGCTCACGAGAATTCAGGCTAGTAAGCTCCGTTCCGTTACACGAGTTTGTCTGACAGACATTCGCAATGTTGTGATTTCAATTTCGATCTGAGCAGATTCCGAATAACACATATGCCCTCATTGAAAACGACCACAAAACACAGGATCAACAGACGAGCGCCGAGACTCGACATCAGTTTTCTGAACATATTCTGGACAGCGTTGGCAACGGCCATCTTCCTCGCGCTGGCTTGCTCGAACGCGGAGCTGGAATCGACAACTCCCCCACGGGAGACTCCGCCACCAGCGGCTGTTCAACAGGACGCCACGCCCGAATCTCCGACGTCCACGCCGCCTGTCTCTGGCCCGCCGCCGTTAGACACATCCATCGCCAGCGTGCCGCTTTCAGATGTAGTGTTCGACACATTCCGTGGCGGTTTCATCCGGCTTTCCGAGGCCTCGGACGGCCAGATGGAAAACCTGCGAGACCGAATAAAGCCCATATACTCTCCAGAGTACGACAGCGCGGAGGAAAGTGACTGGCTTGACTCGGACGACATGGTGATCGGGTATGAGTCCGAGAGTGGCGCGTTCGCCTATCCGGTCAAGATGCTTAACCTCCACGAATTGGTTAACGACGTGATAGACGGGGAGCCGGTGCTGATCTCCTACTGTCCCTTATGCGCCAGCGGCGTGGTGTACTCTCGCACGCTGGGTAACCAGACGCTGATTTTTGGCAACACCAGCGCTTTGTACGAATCTGGCCTCGTGATGTTCGATCACCAGACAGGCTCCTACTGGTTCCAGACGCTGGGAGAGGCCATCGTCGGCCCTCTCACAGGCCAACGGTTGCCCCTGCTGCCCTCAGTGACCATCCCCTGGGGCCAGTGGAAGCAGGACCATCCAGACACCCAGATTCTCAGCAAGAACATGGGCCTGTTGAACCAGGCGTTCGGCAATCCCTACGACCGTGACTCATTCGCTGGATACGAGATCCGAGTGAATCGGGACCAGTTCGCCTTCCCGGTGAGCGAGGACAAGCTGGACCGGCGCCTGAAATCTGGAGACAGAGTTATCGCTGTTCAGGTCGGAGAGACTCACCGCGCCTACGTCCTCACGGGAAGCCCGGACGAAGCCATCAATGACGAGATTGAAGGCCAGAATATCGCCGTGTTCATCCGACAGGACGGGCCTGCGGGATCGGCATACTTCAGCGCGATCGACGATCGTCTGTTGACGTTCACAGTTGTCGGCGACGCCATAACCGACAACGAGACTTCCAGCCAGTGGAGTTTCTCCGGACTGGCCGTATCCGGGCCTATGCAGGGCCGGAAATTGGAGGCCGTCCCCTCGCGCACCAGCTTCTGGTTCTCGCTGGTCGGGTCGCTGCCCGAGGTTGAGCTTCACTCCTGAGTCAATCTGATGCCCGATGCGTTGGCGAGCCTGGATTGCAGTCTTTTGTCTGAAATCAAAAGACCCCCGCGCTATTTCGCGGGGGGTCTTCGATGTGGGTCTAACCCACTGATCTTCTCAGTTGGACCGAATGCCCAGTTACGCCAGGATTCTCCGACGCCTGATGATCAGCCCGCCCCCGATAACGAGGATCAGACCGAAGGCTGCGCTCAGAGCGCCAATTAGAGGAGTCACTGAGTAATCGCCGGTCGCAGGTGGCTCAGGCTCGGCAGTGGACAGGCTGAGCACGTGGCCGCCGCCTGGGCAGACGCCGCAGTTCGCGATGTACAGCAGGTTGTCAGGTCCGATGGCGAGCCCTGTAGGCATGATCAGGCCTTCGCTCAGCACAACTTCGCGCGTGCCGTCAGGGTTCACTTTGGTCAGCGCTCCGGCTGGCGCCGGGTCCAGCAGAGAGTTAGCTGCGATTTCCAGAACCCAGATGGTCCCATCAGCTTCGACCGCAATATCTGAAATGTTGGTGAAGCCGTCAAGAAGCACTGCCGGGTCCGCCCCTGCGGCCACGGAATAGACGTTCGCGGCGCCCATTGGGAACGGGAAACCCGTTAGCTCTGAGACGTAGAGGAGTCCATCAGGGCCGGCGATGACGTTGGTGGGAACGGACTGATATGGAATCTGGGAGCCATCCGGCATTCCCAAGAATGCAGGGGCGTCAACCATGATGTCCGGGAACACCGCCAATGTGGTGATGGCGTTACTGGCGTCAACACCGAGCAGGTCGTTGCCGCCGGCGTCGGCGACCACAAATCCGTCGGCAGTGGCCAACATGGCATACGGGTTGCTATCAAGCGCTCCGGCGTCGGGGTTTGAAGCGGTTTCGTAGGCGGCTATATCGACGACTGTCTCCCACGTGCCATCGCCAACCAAACGAACAATCGTGCCGAAATCACCAGAAGGGGCAGGTATGGTTCCTGCATCCCTAACGGCCGGATCGGCTCCGAGGCCAATCAAGACAAACACGTCATCGCCGCGAACCGCGATGTCGTGGGGGCCTGCAGCGCCGCTGCCATCTTCAGCAGCACCCAGAGATGGGAAGCCAGTGGCAATGCGGGTTTGCACGCCGTCAAGCAAGCTTGTAACCGAGCCGCTGGCGCCAAAGCAAATGTCTCCACCCTCGCATTGACTCACTGAAAATGTAACCCGAAAGGGGTTGTTGCCTCACGAAGAATGTAACCCAATGCTTGTGAGTACATGAGCGAAGGGAGAAAAGGTGAGGTCACATATGAGCTTTCAAGCGAAACGAGAGTTGTTGGCGC
>JASLRP010000067.1 GCA_030743915.1 SAR202 cluster bacterium
CAGCGCTCTTCTTCAGTTCGATGATGCGTGGCTCGGTGAGGAAGTCTTGGCGGGGGTGATTCTACCTCCTCCGCTGTATGCAACAGTAGATGTGGCGACAACTACCGCGGGTAAGATTCTTTAGTGAGGCAATCCGCCCTCCCAGGCCTTCTCCAACTCCGGTCTCGTTCCGCTGAGGAAGTGCCAACGGCCGTTCATCGCGTCGGTGTATTGCGCCAGACGCTGAGGGGTATCGAACTCAGGATCGACGGTGATCATCACCAGAGACACCCGATCATCAATTAATTCACGAAGGTCTCTTTGGATGGTCAGGAAATGGGCCAACAGCAGAGGGCACACGTCCGGGCACCGCGAGTACACGAAGCTCAGAACAACCACCCTGCCCGCCAGATCATCGCTGAGAGACATGGGCTGCCCATCGTGATCGATAAGCTGCCAGTCAGGCGCCACCTCCGGAGGGTCGATTACCTCACGATAGACGGTCCGCATGCCAGCTAACTCGGGATACTGGACTACCGGATGTTCCTCGAGTCCATTAGAAGAGTTCGAGCAGCCGACCACGGCCAGCACGGCCACAATCAGCGTCGTCAGAAATATCCACTCTCCCGTCTTTGCCCCCATCATTAGCCTATTCACGCTGCAGCCTCCCGTGGTGGCGCTCCGCCAGATGGCCTCCGGGTGATGAAGCGCCAGATTTCAGCCAGTTGCGGCGTGAACCCACAAACCGTGAGAAGTATCGCCGCTGCGAATGCCACGATCCCACCCACGTGAGGCATGTGATAGGACGTTATGCTGCCCACGGTGACGGTTCCAATAGCCGGCGGAGTGAAACCATTTCGCACAAAGAATCTGAGCGGCGCAGTGGTGTCCAGATCGTGGCCGACCATGTACAGTCGATACTGAAGCACAGAAAACATGATGGCCAACATTATCCAGACCAGGACGACGAGAACCTGAGTTAATCCCCGTTTGCGAATGAACGCGGTCCCTACCGCCATCACCGCCACGACGATCATCGCCATCGGAATCAACTTCATGTCGATTTCCGGTGTCGGTGGGGGGATCTTCACGCCCACCAACCGGCTGACCGTGTGCCATTCATCTACGTCCCCTGTTAGCTTGTGGCCATGTATAGACACAGTCAGCATCTGCTCAGGATAGGCTGGAGCCTTCATGGCGATGAACCAATAAGGGATAAATATAGAGGTGAAGAAGAGGCCGCCTGCCACCAGTTGTAGTATCAGCGTCCTCTTCTTCATTTCACCTCACCTCTAACTTGTTATCTGTTTCAAACCTATGCGGCTGGCTGCCACTCCATGTCCGGTGTCCACTCGCTCTCTGGGACGACGATCATTCGACCGCGCATCTCCAGATGGAGTTCAGAGCAGAACCAGATGCAGTAGTACCAGTACACGCCTGCTTCACCAACCTGGTACTCCAGATGCCGCACCTCGCCGGGATCCAGCGACACGCTGACCTCATGACCCTCGATAGCTATGCCGTGGGTCATATCCAGAGTCTGCTCAACGTTGGCTACCTGCATCTTCACCGTCCAACCCTCCGGGACCGTGAAGGAGATGGGGGTGAACCACGACCGGATCACGCTCATGCTGACATTCGCGACCTTATTTTCGTAGTCGTACTGGACGCCGGTGTCCTCAAGGTCCGCGGGCAGGTCGTACACCTGCTTGGGGTTGATCAGGCTCTTGGGTATAGCCTGAGAGTAGTGAGTCTCCGGAGGTATCGGGGCCTCGTCGATAATGAACGACTTCTCTCCGGATATAGAGAACAACTCGTGGTTCTCCGCAATCAACGGACCGTGCGGCAGGAACGAGTCCTTCGCGAGCTTGTTCATCGATATCAGGTAGTCGCCGTAGGGCTGAGCAGAGTCTCCGCCGGGCACTGACAGGTGCCCAACGCTGTAATGCACTGGTATGACTTCGGCCAACTCCCACGGGGTCATTCCGTGCTGTTCGGCATGCGGTCCGCCCAGTGGGACTTTCTTGATGTCAGAGTCCACGAAGAAACCGACGTACGCAAAACCTTTGTCATCGAATTCGATGTGGGTTGGGCCGAGGCCCAGGTCCATCGTGGCTGTCCGCACGAAATCGGATTCCAGGATAGGCACGCCGAACTCTTCGCCCTCGAACCTCTGATCGGCGATGGCCTGCTCGATTTTTTCGAAGTCCAGGACCACAACCAAACTGGTTGCTTTGCCGCCGATGAACATGTACTTGCCTGTCGGCGAAACGTCGATCCCGTGAGGGTTCAGCGGCACCTTGGCGGCATATACTTCGATGTCCTGCCAGGAGACGATAGGCACATCCGGGGCCTCATCGCTGGCGATAGTGTTGCCAGCGGTCACCTGATCCTCAATGGAACTGCGCCTCCAGAAGAACACGTAGTCCTCTTCACGGCCAAACATCGGAACAGTCTCAACGGCGCGTTCCGAATTGTAGGTGGTGTTCATGATCCACCCGTCGGACTCGCCCCAGCCGATGCGCAACATGTCGTGCTGCCAGGGGCTCCAGACCTGCCAGTCGTTGGTCATGGTCCCGGCGGCGTCAATACCGATTCCGGCAAACCCGCCGACCAGCGGGCCTTCGAACATGTCGGCTTCGACGCCTCTGTCCTTGATGTTATCTACGAACGTCGGCCATCGTTCCAGCTCGAAGTTAGCGATTGCCAGGTCTGTGTTCGGGCTGATACCGAAACCGTGGATTCCTCCAGGGATGTTTGGCAGCCACAGAACCTGCCCGGTGCGGAAGGAGTCGAGGTCAACCCTGGCCACGCGGCCATACATCTTGTCATTGATGAAGACCCACCTGCCGTCATAGATGGCATTTGTCCTACTCATAGCCGGATGATGGGTATCTCCGATGGTTGCCACCTTCCCGGTCTGCGGATCGGTAAGCATGTCTCGAATCTTGGTATCCTCGACCCGCCAACCCCATGCCTGATCGGTAGTGAAGATGGGAATCTCAGCCATCATCTTCATGGAGGGGAGTCCATACACGTATAGACCGCCCTGTTGTCCGCCGCTGGCGAACACGTAATATTCATCGCTCTCAGCCCAGTATCTGTGAGGGAATGGATACGGGCGCTCGAACGGATTTTCCACCGCTTCATCTGAGGAGCGGATCATCAGTGGAGTGCTGACTCCGACGCCAACTAGAATCCCCACTAGCAGTAATGCTATGAAAAACGGGGCCGGCATACCCAAAACTCTCATTGCTGTGCCTCCTCAACAATTAATTTGCCCTGCATGGTTGTGTGGCCCACGCCGCAGAGAACAACACACTCGATCAAAAATTCCCCTGGAACCGTGGCCTCGAATACCACTTCTCGGGTGGTGTTCTCTCGCAGGCCGGTGATCCAAATATCGTATGGTCCGTTCACCTGGATCCCGTGACCGCTGAACGCGTCTGTCCCGGTTATGGATGGGAGTTGACCGTCATCCTTGCCGTGCAGCAGCAGTTTCACCGTTTGCCCTTCAGTGACCTTTATCTCATCGGGCCTAAAGGCGAACGACATTACGTCAACGTCGATGGTCACGTCCGGCGTGCCCAATTCGGACCCCACCGACTTCGAGGCCACCGTATAGGTCCCCGGGATTCGTTTTGTCCCCTGCACTAGTTCCTGAGCCTGCACCGTGGAGTCTGTATCGCTGTCTTGAGAAAACAGGACTCCCGTGTACAGAAGCGTCAGGAAGGCCGCCAGAGTGATCCCGATAACGCCGACCGCTATCCATGGAATCACCGATGTTCGCTCTTCCATAATTGCCTCCTGCATTAAGGCTGGTTGTCTATGGCATTCCTTGATCGGTTTCCGTTAACTCGCGCCGTGACACAAATGGAATACTGGATACTTTCTCCACGAAGCTCGCCAGTGTGGCCGGCTCCTGAAAGTACTCCTCCCGTCCGCTCTGAACATGCTGAATGTGGCCACGCCAGACTCGTTCCTCCTCGTCACCGGGTTCGAGCCATATCCGGGCCACAAATGACATTGGATGTTGCTGCTGACAAACCATGAGTCCTCCAGCATGGGCCTGTGATTATTTTCACCATTGCATGTATTCTGCCGACAGGCGGTGACAGACTGGTAACAGAAAACAAAACAGGCGCGAGGATACCGGGCCTCAGGAGGGGGATGCAGAAACGCGCAGGAACGCGGCGGTCAAATCAGAATGTGTTGGACACAGAGTAGGCCAGCATAGCGAGCTGACCGGCGGCTTTCGGAGCTGTCAGTTGGTGGTTAGAGCTGGCTCGGCGGGTTGGAGTATCTGGTAGTACATCCGCTGAGTTTGCGGGGCCGGTTCGACGCCCAACGCGTCATTCAGAATTCGAGCGCAGGCGTGATACTGGCTCACTGCCTCGTCCTCGCGGCCCTGGTACCACAGATAGAGCATGAGCGCGCGGTGCAGGCTCTCTCTGCAAGATTCGCTTGCCAGCGCCTGTCGGCATATCTGAACTGCTCTGGGAGCGTCACCTTTGATGGCGTAGAGCGCGGCCAACTGCTCCATAGCCTGGAACCAGACCTCGCGAAGGCGCTCTCGTTCTTCGGCGCACCAGTCGGTGTAGAGGTCCTCTTCGAGATAATCGCCCCGATACATGTCCACGGCCCTCTGAAGGCTCATGGTGGCCTCATCTGCCCGTTCGAGCCGTGCAAGGTCCTCGCCCTGTTTCACCAGGTCGCAGAAAACCTCAGAGTCCACCCAGACCTTCTCGCGGTGCACGAAATAGGCGAACTCTGCCGAGCCGATGACCTCGCCAGTGACGCCAGCCTTTCGCAACTGTTTTCTCAGGCTGTACACAGTGGTCTTCAGCCGGTCCAATCCCTGTCGAGGCGAAACCGTCGGCCACAGGCACTCGATCAGCACATCCCGGTGGACTGCCCTGCCATTGGCCGTAATCAGGCGTTTGAGGAGAGTCAGCGCCTGCTTGCGGTCCCATTTGTCGGTGGCTATGGGATGATCGCCGACAACCAGGCCGAACCGCCCCATTGTGAGTATCCTGAGCACATCTGTGTCACCGGTCGGTTCAGGGAGTTCCTGAGATGGACGAACGAATATGATAGCCGCTGTTTCGCCGTCATCCATCGCTTCTGGCACGGCCATCGAACTCAGCGCCACCCGCATCCACTGGCCGTTTTTGTGAGGGTAAAGGCAGGTTCTGGCGGCAAAGGGGATGCCGCACCCGAGGCCGACTCCAGCCGGACAGCCTGCGGTGCAAAGGGGTTGGCCGTCGGGAAATACGGTCCGCAGGACCTCGTAGCAGTAACGGCCCACGACTTCCTCGGGACTATGGCCCAGCAGGGTTTCAGCTTCTTCATTCCATGCAACGATGCAACCATCACCGCTCATTGCAAAAGCTGCGTCAGAGGCGGTGTAAACCAGGTCCCCAACGTATGTCATCGCCTGCTCCCAGGACGGTCCACCACAGGTGGAGAACACGCCACATTTTGCGCACCCCCCAATGACTCATTCTAACCCTTCGACCTGGAAATGTGAGATTGTATGAGTGAGAGAATCGTGTATTTCCATAAGTAATTGTTATCGCGGTCATAAACCTTGATGGGGAGACGCAGGCGCCTCCAATGGAGCCAGTGTCACGACTCGGAATCCTGCCTGGAATCTGCTCCGACCGATTGCTGACCTAATCCCGTGGTGGCTCTGCCGCGGCGTTTCGGCCCGAGATTCGACCGAACGCCAGACACTCCCCGATGTTGCCCGTCCCCTGGTACAGATAGCTGTAGATCGAGCCCAGTTCACCCGAACTGTACAGTCTGGGTATGGGGCTGTCGTCAGGCCGCACGATCTGGCCTCGCTCGTTGCGCCTGGGGCCGCCCTGGGTGTTTAGCATCGACGGGGACAGTTCGACGGCGTAAAATGGCCCGGTCTCGATGGGCGACAGCATCAGGCTGCGGCCAAAATCGGGGTCTTCTCCCGACTCGCACAGATCGTTCCACCTAGTGACGGAATCGTTCAGGTTGGCCGGATCAAGTTCCAGGCTCCGAGCTAGGGACGGGATGTCCTCAGCCTTCGTGATCCACCCCTTTTCCAACTCAGCGAGGTTGTCCTCGCTCCAGTCGTATTGATCGACGATGCGGTTCCAGCCGCTGCGGGACTCTTTGTCATACAGTGGCCCTGCCGAGAACAGCGTGTGATCGAATATCAAATACATGGGACACGGAGTTCGGAGTGGGTCCCACTGGCCATTCAGTTCAACCTTTCCGTGGGCTGTCTTCAGCTTCTCGTCGGTGAATCTTGTCGCGTCCGGGCCAACGACGATCATGCCACCGGGCAGTTCCCGGTCGAAGTGCAGCGGGAGCATCGAGAACGTGGTCCGAAACTCTGGGACCTTCAGGGCCATTGAGGGGCCGGCGTAGTTATTCATGTGCCAGAGATCGGCCCCCACGGTCATGGCCATGCGGATGCCATCCCCCTCGTTATAGGGAGTGCCGGAGGTGTAGCAATAGGGCACCCCAGGCAGATAGTTCCTGATCATCTCCTGGTTGTTCTCGAATCCACCGCAGGTCAGGACGACCGCCCTGGTCGCCTCCACGTTGATCGGGGCGCCTTCACGCTCGGCGCGAACGCCCAGAATTTCTTTCGAGTCGCCGTCCTGTATAAGTTCGACGCCCGGAGATTCGTACAGAATCTGAATGTCCCGCTCTTTCACCGCCCAATCAAACAGATTCCAGGTGTGAGCGTATCCCAGCACGTCTCCGTGATGGAACTTGTGGACACTGTCCGAGCCGGGAAGCTCTGGATACTCGATGCCGGCCGGCGGATGCTGATGCTCCTGCGGGTCGCCGCCTATGCTTTCGACCCACTCGTTGTTCTTGCCCATCTCATCGGCCCATACCTGGACCATGGTTTCAGGAACGGTGAACGGCCCGCACAGGGCGGTGAGATACGCGGCCGCTTTCTCCGGTGACGAAGTGTTCAGGTAGCCCTGAGCCGCAACGCGAGTGTTGCCGCCCTCCTGACCTTCTGGCGCCTTTTCCAGAATCAAGACCCTGGCGCCCAGATCATGGGCCGTGATGGCGGTCGCCGCTCCGGCTGCTCCATATCCGACCACCACGACGTCTGCCCGCATATCCCATTCAGCATTATCCGTAGACTGTCCCATATTCTCCCCTCAGGCTGTTGCTCATTGTCGTATCGCGAAGTATTATCCCATGCGTTGGTCAAATCATCCAGGCGATGATGACCGCGCGGTTGTCGTTGGCAGGATTGCAGATCATGGCGTCATGAGGCCCCCGAATACGCATTCGGTTGTGATAAAGTGGCTCCGACCGATGATGAATGGGCGCTCGACAGAGCGCGTCAAACCTGAATGGCGCTGTAAATCTGTGGCGGAGAGGCGAGCAACGAGGGATGATTTTGCCCAGGAAAGGAAGTGGAACCCATGACTGGTGAACAGAGCAATGCCATCAGCAACCCCAATCGCCCGACGCTCCCGCCTCTGGAGGAACGAGAGTGGAAACACGTTCTGTGGAACGTGTCGGACTCCGGCGTGCTGTCGATCACACTCGACCGTCCGCAGCGCCTCAACGCGCTCAACTATCGCCTGCTGCGCGAACTGCACCAACTCATCGAGCACGCTCACGAAACACCAGAGATTCGCGTCGTCACGATTCGAGGACAGGGGACGCGGGCGTTCTGTTCCGGCGACGACCTGAACGGGATGGAGCCGGAACCCGGAGTTGACAATTCGCGGACCGTGCATCATCAAATACTCAACGCAATCCGAGACCTGCCCAAGCCAGTCGTGGCGCTCATACACGGCTTTGCCCTCGGCCACGGCTTCGAATTGGCGTGCGCTTGCGACCTCCGGCTGGGGTCAGACAACATCGAGATTGGCGACCACCGCGTGCTGCGGGCCATCGGGCCGAACGGCGGGTCCACATGGTACCTGCCCCGCATCGTCGGCCACGGTCGAGCGTTGGAACTCCTGATGACCGGACGCCACCTGAACTCGCAGGAAGCCTTTGACTGGGGCTGGCTCAATCACACCTGGGCAATGGACGAGTTCGAAGAGCGCGCCGCTGAATACGTGGAGACGCTCGCCCAACTGCCGACCATCGCAGCGGGGGTTTTCAAGTCGGCTATGGAGTATTCCGTGGCCCACGGGTATCGCGACTCGCTGGCCTACGAACTGGAGGTTACGCTGCGCAACCTGGGCACATACGACGCGAATGAGGGACGCGTATCGTTCCATGAAAAGCGCGATGGCGTTTACAAGGGGCGGTAATGGACCTGAACTCTAATGGCCCGCTCGCCGGAATTCGAGTGATCGATCTGGCGGGCGAGCCCGGACTATTTGTTGGCCGTCAGTTGGGCGAACTTGGCGCCGATGTTATCCGTGTTGAACCTCCAGAGGGGGATTCTTCGCGCCTGCGCCAGCCTTTCCTTGAAGGCGAGGCTGGCATTGAGCGCAGCCTGTATCATCTACACTTCAACGCGAACAAACGGGGCGTGACCTTCGATATTCACAGTCCCGAAGGGCAAGAGAAGCTGCGCCGCCTCGTCCAATCGTCGGATGTGCTTATCGAAACAGCGGCGCCGGGCGAAATGGACGAGATGGGAGTGGGTTACGACGATTTGCGAACTCTCAATCCCGGCCTGCTTTACGCCACCGTTACGCCCTTTGGCCAGAAAGGCCCAATGCGCCACTATCGGGGGAACGACCTCATCTGTGTGGCAACCAGCGGCCTCATGTACATCAACGGTTTCCCCGAGGATCCGCCCAACCAGCCGGGGGCTGAGCAGGCGTACCACATGGCATCTGTCGCAGCCGTAGCGGGAACTCTGACAGCGCTGGTCGCCAGAGACCGCGACCCGAACCGTCGAGGCACGCGCATCGACGTTTCCATTCAGGAGGCGGCCTCGATGGCGACGATTCAAACCGCCAACGCCAATATTTACACCTGGCATGGGCAGATTCCACAGCGCATAGGTCTCATGACGATGGCCGGTGGCCGCAGTCTGTTCCTGTGCCGCGACGGGCGTTGGATAAGCTTCACAGTCCCGCTGGGAACTCCGCCGCTCTGGGCGGCGTTCGTGGAATGGCTCCGAGAGGAAGGCCTCGACGGGCCACTCTCGGGAGATAATTGGCTCGACGCTGCCTACCGCACCGAACACATCGGCCTGATCACAGACGCGATTGTAGAACTAACCTCACGACACGACCGCGCCTACATATTCCACGAAGGCCAACGGCGTCGGATGCTCACCATGGCCGTGAACGACGCTCGGGATCTGCTGGAGGATGAACATCTCCAACAGCGGGATTTTTTCGCAACCACTGACAATCCTGATCTCGGACAATCGCACACCGATGTGGGGCCTCCCTATCGATTCAGCGAAACGCCCACCGCGTCACGACGTCCGGCCCCGACGCTGGGAGAACACAATCAGGAGATTTTGGACCAATTGGAGGCCTGCAAGCCCGACAAATCTCCCAAAACTCCCGTGGTCGCCAGACGATCCCTCCCGCTCGAAGGAATACGCGTCGCCGATTTCGGCTGGATGATTGCCGGGCCTGCCACATCAAGGATCCTGGCCGACTTTGGCGCAGAGGTCATCAAGATCGAATCACAGGCTCGTCTGGACAACATTCGAGCCGTCGGCATTCAACCTCCCGGCCCCTCCACTATCGACACCAACGCCGTGTTCAACGACTGCAACACCAGCAAACATTCGATCACGCTCAATATGAACAGCCCAAGCGCAATTGAGCTGGTAAAGAAGATCGTTCGACAGTCTGATATTGTGACCAACAACTTCACGCCTGAACGCATGCCGCGTTGGGGTCTGGGATATGACGAACTCCGCAGCGTCAAACCCGACATCATCATGCTGAATATGCCAGTCATGGGTTCAAGCGGGCCATACAAAGGATACGGTTCCTATGGCAATGGCGTGATCGCCTACAGCGGCCTCAGCATGAGCATGGGGCTGCCAGACAAACCTCCCACAGGCATGGCCGCGCTCTATTCCGACTTTTCCGCCCCTTATTTCGGTGTTTCTGCGATGATGGCGGCCCTCCATCACAGAGACCGCACTGGCGAGGGCCAGTTCATCGACCTTTCTCAATCAGAGACGACGATCAATCTTCTGGGGACCGACATCCTGGAGTACACGGCCAACGGCATCCTTCCGCCCATGCCGGGAAACCGATCCCGCGAATATTGCCCTCACGGAGCCTACCCGTGCGCCGGGGACGACCGCTGGTGCGCCATCGCCGTTGCCAACGACGAGGATTGGAACCGACTGTGCAATGCCATAGGTCGCCCCGAACTCGCCACAGACGCTCGATTCGCCACAGACGCCGCCCGACGCGAGCATGAGGACGAACTCGACGAGTTGATCTCGACCTGGACTCGACAACGCGATGCCTGGGATGTAATGCGCACGCTCCAGAGTCAGGGCGTCATGGCCGGAGTCGTGTCGGACCTTGAAGACATGAACGTCCGCGACCCGTGGCTGCCGGGCAACCACCTCATCCCATTAATCCGCGACGGCGAGGACGTCACCTTCACAACCCACGCTCAACCGGCCCACCTGGAGGGCGTCTCCCCAACGCACCGACGCGCCCCACGCATGGGCGAACATAACGCAGAAGTATTCAAGGATTTGTTAGGCATCTCAGACGACGAGTTCGTGCGACTGCTCGTCGATGAAGCGATCTACTGAGGGCCGGAACATCTGATTAGCAACCAACAGCATTGCTCAGAGAGGGCAGAAAAAATGAAATACGTCATCAACCACGTTCACATCAGGGCTACCGACCCGCGCAAGTCAGCAGAGTGGTACGCCGAACACTTTAACGCCGAGATAATGTCTGAACGAGAGGTCATGCCCGGCACAATAACCGTAAGCACGAAAGTCGGAGGCTCGGCGCGGCTCAACATCTCATCTCAGCCCGAAGGGTCTTCCCCCCAGAGGGCGAGCGCCGAGTTGAACCAGCTTGGCCTTGAGCACTTCGGTTTCGATGTGACCGATCTGGCTTCAGAACTGGACAGGCTGGCAAATGCAGGCGTCCGCATAGTCCTGCCACTCACAGAGGTTGTCGGCGGGGCCAAGCTGGCATACATCGAAGGCCCGGATGATGTCCTCATAGAGCTGGTGCAGCCTCCATCATAAATCACCTAATGCCGTAATTCTGAATATGAGAAAAACTGGGAGTTTGCATTGAAAGTTACTGAACTCAAAATTATGGTCGTCCAGAACGAGGAACCATTCATCGGCGGCAAGTGGCTTCTGTTCCTGGAACTCCACACCGATGAAGGAATCACAGGCCTCGGCGAGCGCATAACCGGAGGCTCTTACTCGCGCGACCTCGACGCGCTGCAGTCGCAGGTCAAGCTCATCGAGGAGTTGGTGGGCCAGTACGTCATCGGCGAGGACCCCACCAGGGTTGAACTGATATGGGACAAGATGTACGCCTCCCGTCACGACTTCCGCCACCCGAGCCTCTACGCGACTCCGGTGATTTCCGCCATCGACATGGCGCTATGGGACATCGTCGGCAAAGCGGCAAACCAGCCGATCTACAACCTGCTGGGCGGCAAGTACCACGACAAACTCCGAGCCTACGCCTACATGCCCGGAGGAGACTATCGGAACCATCCTGAACTGGCCGGGGAGGTTGCGGCGAAGCTTCTGGAAGAGGGCAACTCGGCCTGCAAAATCGACCCATTCATGCCCATGTACCCGATCCCCAGGGATATTCCATTGTGGGAAATCGAAGAAGCGGCCAAGATATTCGAGAGCATCAGGGACGCCGTCGGCAACAAGCTGGAGGTGGGCATCGGGACTCACGGTCAGCTATCGACCTTCAGCGCCATCCGCGTTGCCGATTATCTGGAGCCATACCACCCCTACTGGTTCGAGGAGCCTGTCCCGCCTGAGAACATCGACGAGATGGCGCGCGTCGCCGCCCACACCAGCATTCCCATAGCCACCGGAGAGCGTTTGGTGACCAAGTACGAGTTCTCGCAGGTGCTGGAAAAGAAGGCCGCCCAGATCATCCAACTGGACGTCGGCCAGTGCGGTGGAATCACCGAAGCGAAGAAGATAGCCGCCATCGCAGAGGCCCACTACGCGATGATCGCGCCCCACATGTACTGCGGGCCGATAGCCGCCGCTTCTGCGATTCAGGTTGACACTTGCTCGCCCAACTTCCTCATTCAGGAGGCGAACCAGGGGCCGCTCCACAAAACGATCTTCAAGGAGCCTCTCGTGTTCGAGAACGGCTTCATCACTCCGCCAACCGGCCCCGGTCTCGGCGTCGAGTTCGATGAGGATGTGCTGAAGGCGCATCTGATCGAATAGGCGTCGGTCATCCATCGGTTCGATGTTCTAGAACTTGAACGGAGAGAATATCTTGGCAGACAAATTGCGCGTCGGAGTCATCGGGTGTGGCGAAATATCCAGCAATCACGTTCTCGGGTACTTGAACTCCGAGAGGTATGAAATCATCGCCCTCGCTGATCTGAGCGAGGACGCGATGAAGGACTTCGACGCCAAGTACTCCGGATATGACGACTACAAGGCCAAGCATTTCACGGACGCTCACGAGATGCTGGACAAGTCGAAACTGGATGTCGTGTCCGTGGGAGTCTGGGACATGGGCCACGCGCCCATGACCATCGCCGCCGCCGCAACTCCCGGCGTCAAAGCAGTCCTCTGCGAAAAGCCCATGTCCGATACCACAGGGAACGCCGCCGACATGATGCTGGTCTGCCGAAGAAACAACGTCAAGCTCGCCATCAGCCACCAGCGCAGATTTCTGCCTGCGTACAATCTGGCAAAGGATATGATAGCTGCTGGCGACATCGGCGCTCCCAGGTTGATAACAACCTTCGCCCGTGACGGACTGCCAAACTACTCGTCTCATCTGGCCGACATGTACCGATACATCCTGGGCGATCCCGAATGCGTCTGGGTCATGGGCGGCGTGGAGCGCGAGACGGACCAGTGGGCGCGGGCGGTCCCCATCGAGGACAAGGCCCTGGGAGTCTGGGGGTTCGACAATGGCGCCCAGGCCATGATCCTGTCAGGACTCACGCCTGAAAGCTCGTTCGGAGCGCGCATCTACGGCAGCGACGGCATGATCGAGCTTTCCGTGGACGATCTCAAGATCATGAACACCACCTCAGGCGGCTGGCAGGAACACAAACCGGACGGCGAATTCGCCAAATACGGCGCGGACAACTTCGAAATGATCGAGGCCGGGTCCGTCCAGGCTCGCGAGTTTGCCCGGTGGGTTAATGGCGAGATTGAGGATTACAGGGGAGTCGCGGAAAATGGCTACAAGGCCCTGGAGATGGTTCATGCCGTCTACGAGTCGGCGCGGACCCACTCGCAGGTCTATCTGCCCCTGAAAACGAAGAGTCACCCTCTGACTGAGATGATCGACTCCGGTCACCTGCCGGTACTCTATCCTGGACGATACGACATCCGAAACCGGACGCTGCGAGGCGAGAACACCACCCTCGACACCAAGAATGTGTAGCTGAACGACACCACCACTCAATCTGAGATGAAAATGGCCCGGTCGTTGAAGCGCTCCGAGCCATTGGAGAAATCTGTATGCCTGAAAAACTCAAACTGCTGGTGACGGGACTGAATGGCGTCGTGGGCCGAGTCTTGCGGCCAGTCCTCGAAGAGCGTTACGAAATAAGCGCCCTGTCTCGCAGCGGCGTGGATGACCTGCCTGAGGAGCGCGTGACAAGGGCCAACATTGCCGACATCAACGCCATACGCCCGGCCTTCGAAGGGATCGACGTCGTGCTGAATCTGGCAGCCGACGGCGGGCAGAGCAGCCCAGATGGCATGGACGCACCGTGGGACTCCATGCTCCACAACAACATCATCGGCGCCTACAACGTGTGCGAATGCGCTCTACAAGCCGGAGTCAAAAGGGTGATCCTCGCCAGTTCTGGGGCCACCGCAAACGGCTACGAATCGGAAGAACCTTACAAGAGCCTGGTGTCGAAAGAGGATGTTCCACTGCCGGAGTCGTGGGATATAGTGAACGAATTCTCCGAGCCAAAGCCCATCACCCTCTACGGCGTGACCAAGCTTTTCGGCGAGGACCTGGGCAGATATTACGCTCTGACGACTCCGATGTCAGTCATCAACCTCCGAGTCAGCAACTGCACCCCCGTTGACGAAGCCGCGCCAGGAAGAGCGCAGGCTAACTGGTCCAGCTATCGTGATATTCAGCAGTTGACTGTCAAGATCATCGAGGCGCCAGCCGATCTCAAGTTCGACATATTCTGGGCCACTTCTGATAACGCGAAGCTGTTCCGGGACAATCAGCACGCCAAGGATGTTCTCGGGTACGCGCCTCAGGATGGCGTTCGTTAAGCTGCCCAATAAGCAACTGTCTTCGTCACAGAAGCTTGTCGAGCAGTGCCATCATTTCGGCGTCACCACCAGCGGGCGGCGACCAGTCAACATGCGCGACCGGAACGTCCTGCTTTTTCAGCGGCTCTGAGAACTCCCGGACGCCGATGTTGATAGCCACTGGCCCCTTGCGCAGGAGATCGTCCAGGGGGATTTTTCGCGAACTCATGAGAGACTCCTACTCGGTCTGTTTCGTGGCTATTTGCGAGGCGAGCCTCGACGCGCGCTCGTTAGTAGGAAGCGTCAGGACACCGGCTTCCTCCAACATGCCCATCTGCCTATCCAGCCCCTGGGGATCGTCGCCCGTGCCGCACACGGACGCGACTACTGTCAGGTGGCCTCCTCGATTTTTGACGATGTCTTGAGCTTCCCTGATGGCAGGAATCAGGTCGCCAACTGGGTCATCCGACGACCCGTAACCGAGGATGAAGTCGAGAAGCAACACAGCTACTTCTGGGTCTCTCGCCTCGGCCAATATCCGTTCAGCCCTCAGACTGGAATCGATCATCGGATGAGGCCGCCCGACCGTGAATTCATCTGAACCCATGTCCACCATTGAATTCTGAAAACCTTGATCCGGATCCGGGAGCGAAAGTTCTTTCTTCAAAGGCGAATTCGAATACACTTGCAGGCCCGGCTCGGCGAACACCTGTTGAGACTGGAGGCAGAACGTTCCGCCTGCAAAAACTCCGCGCGCATAACGCTGCATGTCAGTGTGTCTGTTTTGCTCTGCTTCCACGATTGATGGAACCTTGTCTAGATCGTCGGATTTGGCGGGAGATTCGTTTTCTGCGAGCCTCAGGGCGGCAGATACCGCCGCGTCAAGATTGGCAGTTTCGACGATATTCTCCCGAATCTCTCCAGGTGTTTGCGATTCTCCAAGAAAACACGTCACGACTGGTTTCGAGCTTTGCCCAATACGATCTCTGACCTTCGAAAGTGTCGTCTCATCGGGCGGTTTTGAAATGACGATGATGACCAATGTCTCCGGATCAGCCTCCAGAGCGTCGATGGCTTGAAGCGCCGATATGCCGCCAATCTGGTCAGACATGTCCCTGCTCCCAATGCCCAAAGCATGGGATATTCCCGAACCCGAGTTGTGAACCAGGCTGGTCACTTCCTGAATGCCGGTGCCGGATGCGCCGATGACGCCAATCGGGCCGCGCCGTACCGCATTGGAGAAGCCGATTCCCTTGCCGCCGATGATGCTGGTCCCACAATCGGGCCCCATGACCAGAAGGCCTCTGTCCCGCGCAGACATTTTCAACGAAAGCTCGTCCTCAATAGAAACGTTGTCGCTGAACATGAAGACATTCAGGCCCTTGTCCAGGGCCGCGTGAGCCTCCCTGGCGGCGTGCTCTCCCGGAACTGAAATCACTGCGAGGTTGGACTCTCGCTGGGCGTCCATCGCCTGATCCAGGGTGCGGTAAGACTCCGCTGTGTAGGCGCCGACTTCCGGCTGAAGCAACTCTTCTATGGAGTCGAACACGGCTTTCGCGGCGTCGGAATCTTCCACCTGAAGGGATATGACCAGATCGTTGGGCGAGGCTCCCATAGTCTCGACGCCTTGAAATCCCGCGTCGGCAAGAATCTGAATGTTTCTGGGCGTCCCCATGACCGCCGCCGCCTGGGCGACGCCATCCATGTCTGACATGCGTTTCGCGGCCCGCATCAGAAATACTGAGTCGTAGTACCTGTCGGTTATTACCTGAGATTCGTTGAGCATCGTAGAATTCTATCCCGGATTATATTTAACGGCGAACGCTCTCAGCGCGTTCTGGAAACATTCCAGCGGCGGCCTCACAAGGCCGGCTCCGATAATCGGATGGCCCGGCTCCACGTGGGCGATGGCCGTGTCGATGATGGGCAGGATTCCCGTCTGCACGACTTTCCGGATGTCGATCCCCACCGACGTGCCCTGAAATCCGAGGGCGGGAATCAGGTAGTCCGGGCTGATTGCATGGGTAATCTCGCGCATCTCCCGGCTGTATGCCAGAGCCTCCTCAGGAGTGCCGCCAACCAGGGGCAGGATTCCCGGCGCCCCGCCAAGCACGAACCCTCCCCAGCCCACCGTCTCGGTGATGGCAGAGTCGCCCATGTCCAGGCCGCCATCGGCATCGCCGTAACCCGGCATGTAGAGGCCGTCCGCCTTGGGCGCCGGAGCCGTGAACCACTGATCGCCGAGACCGCTAACGCGAATTCCAAACTCGGTCCCGTTTCGAGCCATCGCCGTCACCACGGTCGAATATTCGACGTTCGCCGCCGAGTCAGCCGCCGACTTGGCAGACGCCATCGCCAGCCCCAGAAACAGGAGGTCGTGGCCCGTGACGTAGGACAGCGTGCTGACCAGATCATCCTTCGACACGCCGGCCTCAATCATGGGGACTGACATCGCCCCGGCGAACAGCGATGTCGCCGCGTTGGGCCGATTGTGCAGTTCGTCTCCCATCTGCAAGGCTTTGGTGATAATCGGCTTCAGGCTCAACCCGCCAATGTGCGTTATCCCTTTCGCCAGAGATGGCGCCCAGACGTCGCGCCACATCCTCAGATCGTGAATCGCCTCTTCGCTGTAGTCGCCGAACTGCTGTCGGTCTTCCACCAGACGGCAGTACGCCGTATTTCCGAACGCCTGGTTCTCCACGACGTAAACCGGCAGAGATTTTGTGATCGTTCCGGCCATCGGGCCGACAGCGTCGTGGTGATGATTGGGCGACAGGGCGATTTGACCACCGGCCACCAGGTCGGCGGCTTCCTCTGGCGTGTCGGCCCAGCCTTCGAAGACTGCCATCGCCATTACCGCGCCGCGCTGAGCGCCGCACATGTTCTGCCACGTCACAGGCGGGCCCGAATGCAGGACCATCCGATCTTCCAACCCTGGAACGACCTGCCCGGCTGCTTGTATATCAACCAACACAGGGTTCGACGCGGCGAGCTTGCTGGCAACCTCGTCATTCGCGGCGGCGATCTTCTCTCTTATGTCAGTGACCATATGATCTCCTAAGCGACTGCCATCTCGTTTATCATCGTCATGCCCACCATGAACCCGGCCAGCATATCCCACCCGGAAGAGTGGCCAATTGCCGCCACGCGACGGATACAATCCGAAATCGCGAGCATCGGCTTGCCGGTCAGCAACGCCTCCATCAGATCATGAAGCGGCGCCGGCCCCTGCCCGTCCGCGAAGTCTGTCAGAATCGCGTAGCTTATCTGATTTGTCTGCGAAGCGGCAAAGTCGAGCAGGCTGTCGATGTGTTCTGTGTCGTAATTGAATTCCGAAGGATAGGCCGCGTTCAGATGCCAGAGAGCAAAGAACATGCCGCCCAGAAAATCGTCACCCGAAGGCGTCAGGCCCGGCCCCAGTCCCACAAGCGACTTGCCCGCCTCGATATCCAAACCGGATGACGCGCTAGGATCAGGCTGAGTCAGCTTCTTTATGACATCGGCGCCTGCCCGCAGGAAAGCGGATTCGTACCCCTGGGCAGAATCGAGCAACCCTCCGAGGTTGCCTTGTCCGTGTATCATCTTGAGGGACATGCCCAGATTCTGGCCGCTATGGAGAGCCATCGCCTTTCGATACGCAGCCATTGCGTCCAGATGCGTGACCGGAATGGCCTTGTAGTTGTGGGGGCTTCGACCATACCAAACCTGGGTGTTCGAAAGCTTGATAGTCGTGTCGCCATCAAAGCTCAATCTTGTGCCATCGCTCCACACCTTTGATCCAGTCGTGATTTTCGAAGGTTCCATTCTCGCCAGCAAAAATCTGGTGTGCGCAGGCTGACTGGCGCGGGCAACGCCTATGATCTGGCCCTGCTCTCCCCTGATATAAAGCGCTTTGCTGCCAGACGCTATGACACGACCTGTGAAACTCGAGGACATGATGTCGTGAGCTTTGCTGCCTACGAGCGCAGCCTCTGTCAGTTTGGCGTTCCTTCCTGAGAACGTCCGAGTGGAGTCAACAGTGAAAGAATGGAGGGTTGATGGAGTCATGAATCGTTCCAATCAGGGCGCAGGCATATCTGTGACCGATTCCAGCGCGGACGACAGCGCGAGCACAATCCCGTCGTCGAATGGCGCTCCAACGAACTGCGCCCCCACAGGCAGCCTCTCCGACGTGAGTCCGGCAGGGACCGAGATCACAGGGAAGCCGATGAACGACCAGGGGATGCAGTTTCGAGACAGGATAATCAGGTACTGGTCGCTCTCCTCGACCTTTGGAGCCGTGACCAGCGTGGTCGGCATCATCAGCGCGTCGAAGTCGTTGAGATGCGCGGCCATCCTTTCCTGGAACTCGGCCCGGAATCTCTGAGCGTTCACATAATCCACGGCCACAACCTTTGACGCTTCGTCCAACTGCTCGAACACCGGCGTTGTGTAGAGCGGCCCCGCGTTGTCGAAGGACTGATGGAACGCCGCCGCCTCAACGCGACTGACGATCAGGCCCAGGCTCGTCGCAAGGCGAAAGTCCTCGTCTGAGGGAATTTCAGTCTCAACAATCTCGACGCCAAGCGACCTCAGCGCCTCAATGCTTTCTTCAAACACGCGCTGGACTTCAGCGTCCGCGCCGATCAGGCCGTTGACGGCAACACCCACCCGCAGTCCACTGACATCGCGGTTCACAAAATCGGTATAGTCCTCAGCGGACCTATCCAGAGACGATGGGTCGCGAGAATCTACGCCCTGAGTGGCATTCACCATCATCGCCACGTCCTCGGTCGTGCGGGCTTGAAGTCCCGTGTGATCCATGCTCCACGAGAGCGTGATTATTCCGTCAGTCGATACAATACCGAAAGTCGGCTTGTAACCCACAATGCCGCACAACGCAGCGGGAACTCTGATTGACGCGCGCGTGTCGGTCCCGACGCTGAGCAGGCTCATCTGCGTCGCCAGGGACACCGCCGAACCGCCGCTGGAGCCGCCAGGGTCACGTCCAGTGTCCCAGGGGTTCCGGCTCTGGGCAGTCGTGACTCCCAGGGCGAACTCGTGAGTGTGGGTCTTGCCCATGATGACCGCTCCAGCATCGCGCAGCAGGCGAACGGCTGTGGCGTCGTCATCCGGCATATAGCCTTCCATGACCTTCGAACTGGATGTCGTGGGCATGCCCTTCACGTGGACAACGTCTTTGACCGAAATCGGGACGCCGTGAAGCGAACCGCGCACCCTGGTTGATTCGCGCTCTCTGTCCAGCGACTCGGCGATTTCCAGTAGCGATTCTTCTGATGGAACGTGAACGAATGCGTTCAGTTCAGGGTTCTGCGCTCGAATGATCTCCAGCGCCAGTTGCGTCTGCTCCACTGCGCTTGTTGAGCCATCCGCCATGCGTCGAGAAACGTCCGCCACGGTTCCGGCCGTTGTGTCGGCGACCGGGAGTTTGGGCAGCGAGCGAACATCGCGACGATTTGCCTTCCCCAAACGCTCAACGCTGGATATGAACGCAGGCCGTCGGGCCAGCCCATCCGCTTTGTACCTGTGGACATCTTCCAACGCTTCCCTGAAGCTTGTTCTGGCATTCATGTCGGGTTCCTTTAATGAGGTTTTCGGGTTATCAGGGCTCGCCATTCTGAACCGCAGTGAAGAATCTGGTCCTCGCAGGACAACGCCTCTCATACACCCGACCAGATGCTTCGCCTCGACTCAGCATGGCAATACGGCTATTCATCGTTGGCGACATCCGGGTCCAGGACTCGCCATTCTGAACCGCAGTGAAGAATCTGGTCCTCACAGGACAACGCCTGCCACGCACGCGACCAGATGCTTCGCCTCGACTCAGCATGGCGATACGGTTATTCATTGTTAGCGGCAACCGAGTGATTGAGTCCTTTGTGATTAATCGAATAGAGATTTGATGAACTCTTCGGAATTGGAGACCGACCCGAACACGCCGCCCTGCATCTTCACCATCTTGACCGCCGACTCGTAGTTCCCCTGATCGGTGGCGCCTGTGCAGTCCTCCAGCAGAAGGCATTCGTAGCCAAGGTCGTTAGCCTCTCGCATAATGGTGTGGACGCATACGTCGGTGGTTATGCCGGTGATAATCAGGTGCGTGACGCCACGGTTACGCAGGACGAGGTCAATGTCCGTAGAGCCGAATGCCCCCTTTGTGGGCTTGTCGATGATAGGCTCTCCGTCAACCGGAGCCAGTTCGGGGATGATCTCCCATCCAGGCTCGCCGCGCACCAGAATTCGGCCCAACGGCCCATCGTCGCCGATTCCGGCCCCTATCTGCTTAGACCGCCACAGCTTGTTGGCCGGGAGGTCGGACAGGTCGGCCTTGTGCCCCTCACGAGTGTGCATGATTGTGAAACCAGGAATCTGTCGGCAGACGTCCAGCACGGACCTGGTTGGCTCGATGCCTCGGCGCGTCATTGACAGGTCGTAGCCCATCTGATCGACGTACCCGCCGAAGCCGCAGAAATCCTGCTGCCAGTCAACCAGCAGCAAGGCAGTGTGATTTGGATCGAAGCTGCCATCAAAAGGCCACTGGTACGGGTCGGCGTCAACTATGCCCTTCAATTTTGTCCTCCTGCGATTCCCGCCTGACTGCGCATGTTTTGGGTTCGGGTGAGGGACGACGCAACAGTCGCCCCTCGCCCGTCACAACGTTACGGAGTTCTATCCGGTGCTGCCTGTGACACCCTCGACCAACCAGTCGATGGACTGAAGGGTCTCGTCGCTTGGGGCCTCTCCGGCTTCGATCTTTAGCTCGCCGTTCTGGTCGTTCATGGGGCCGGTGAAAGGCTTGAGCTCGCCGGACCGCAGTTCTTCAACCGTCTTGAGGGCCAGGTCCTGCACGTCCTGAGGAACGTTGGGCCCAAAGGGAGCAAGCTTCACCCAACCGGCGTCCAGACCGCCAAACATGACCGACGCCTTGTAAGTGCCGTCCGTGATCTCTTTGACG
>JASLRP010000068.1 GCA_030743915.1 SAR202 cluster bacterium
CAGATGCTGGCCACCGGCGTACAGGTTTTCGCGGATTTCGATCCCTCGCGATTGGAAATCCTCAGTGTTGTCATGCCACAGAGTTCCCTTTTCGATGTTGAATTGTCGAGTGATTTCGACAACGTTGTCGGCACGCTGAACGTATCTGCCGGTACTTTGGGCCAGAACGTAGGGTCGCCCTTCAAGATGGCAACGATCAGTTACCGGGCAAAACAGATCACAGGGATGACAGGTGTCTCCTTGTCGGGCGACTCGCCGCGAGACACGGTGGCGAGCATCATCGGGCAACCAATCTTGACCTTCAGGCAGGCTGCCACAATCTCTATACGGCGCCCGTCGGTGGTTGACCTGCGCATTCAACCCGAATCCATCGACGTTGATCCTGGTCAGGTGTTCGAGCTCGAACTCATTGTGGAACCTAACGGCGAAACTGTGACGGGCGTCCAGGCTTTTTTGAACTTCGATCCCCAGACAGTCACGGTCTTGAGTGTCTCGCCAGCGAAATCTTCGCCGTTGAATTTGGTTCTGGCAAATAGCGTGGATAACCTATCCGGCGACGTCGATTTTGCGGTTGGGAGCCTCACCAACAGCGCCAATGCCAGCTTCGCTCTGGCCCACATGACGCTTCAGGCAGGGACATCGAGAGCGCTGTCTGAGATCGGTTTTGCAACGGAGTTCCTTCGCTCTACGACCGCCTCTGTGGGAGGCGATTCAGTTCATAGAGGGTTGTTTGGATCACAAATCAAGATCCAATCCCCGCTGAAATTATCCGTTGAAAAGGACGTTACCCCGACTTTCCCTGAACTGGGAGACACTGTGACTTATACGGTCAGAGTGAAGAACGAAGGGCCGGTGCTCGCGGAGTCGATCACGATGGTTGACCCGCTTCCTGATGTCGTAGATTACGTGTCAGTGACCTCGACTCAGGGAGCGTGCGACGAGTCCGCCAACGTGGTGACATGCGAACTTGGAGACATCCCGGAGGGCCAGACCGTGCTGGTGACAATCGTCACCGTGAACGTGCTAGACATCGAACTGGCAGATGAGCTGCGCAACATCGTGACTGTATTCTCTGGACCCACAGACGTTCCTGAAGCCCAGGCTGCTGCTGATCTGCCTTCAATGACTCTGGTGGGCCTGTTGACCATAGCAACGGGCCTTTGCGTTGGTATTTATGCCAAGCGTCGGAGACACAGATTGCTGACACGGTAGGTTCGATGGCGGCGTTGACCTCGGGTTCCGCTGCGGCGATTGCTTTTTGAGACAAAGGTGGATGGAAGACGCAATAACAACTGGCAATGGAAACGCAGCGCATTGTGAATCCCCGCCTTGGGTCAGCGGTGGCGTGGACCGGGCCAGCGAGTCAGGAATCTGGGGCCACAAAATCCACCGGAGCCGGCCAGGGGCGCCGCCAACCCTCGCGACCAAAACCCTGATCTTGGGACATGTCGCCGGCCTGCGCCAGACGGTCGTGCATCGCGAAACGGTATGACTCCATGAGTTCCTGTGTCAGCTCCGTGTCCAGGCGCCGATAGACCTCTGAGAATGTCGGGTCTGATGCCAGATTGCGCTGTTCGTCAGGGTCGTCATTGAGGTTGAACAGGACCGTCTCGCCCGTGGCATACTTGGCCAGCTTCCACTGACCATCGAAGTTGCACCACCCGTCGGTCAGCATGCCGATGATTCGTTGGCGAGGAGCGTGGGAAGTCAGTCCCAACTCTGGCAGTGGCCGAGAGTCCATATGCGGCGGGACATCGACCCCTGCCGTTGCCAGCATGGTGGCCGTCACGTCCCGAAGCTCCACGAGATTGTCGCAAACCTGCCCTGACTGTTGTCCGGGAATTCTCGCCATCAGAGGAATTTTCCACGCGCTTTCGTAGAACGACGCCTTGCCGATGAGATTGTGGTCTCCCAGATAATCTGCGTGATCGGTGGAGAAGATTATCAGTGTATTGTCCAGGAGGCCTTGCTCTCTCAGCGAGCCGATGATCTCTCCGACCTCGTGATCTATGTGTTTGACCAGGCTGGCGTAGTGAGCGCGAATCTTCTGTTTGTGAGAGTCGGTGAATTCGGTGTAGTCAACGCCGTTCCAGTCACGTTTGTTGCCGTCGATGTTGTTCTGTCGCAGTTTGGGAGTGTCGCCTGGGACTTCTGGGATCGCATCCGGCATTTCGGCAGGCTCGAAGGTCTCCGGGAAATCAGAGGCCGGGTCGTAGGGACAGTGCGGCCCCGGGAATCCGACCATCATGGCAAAGGGACCATCGCCGCCATAGTTTTCGATAAATCGGCAGGCCTCTCGGCCCACAAACCTGTCCACGTTGTGTTCCCACGGGAGCCGATTGATGATAGCCCCTCGATTCTCGAAATACCCTTCGTGCTCGTTGCCGTGGAGTTTCCGAAGACCAAACTCTTTTCTTTAAGGTAGTGATAATAGTCGTCTCGTACCTGGAGCCAACGCTTGTCCTCAGCTATGACCCGATACTGAAAGCCGTGACGGGCGTCCCACGGATAGAAGTGCATCTTGCCGATGGCAGCCGTGTAATATCCGGCATCTGCGAGAAGTTGAGGCCACGTTTGAATCCCGACTTCGTTGTAGTCCCCTCGGACAGCATGGAGGTTGTCGGCGACGCCATTCCTGATCGCGTTCATTCCGGTGAGCAGGGCAGTGCGCGCCGGGACGCACACGGGAGATGCGGAATAGGCGCCATCGTATCGAGTCCCATTGTCAGCGATCCAGTCTATGTTGGGAGTGTCGATAAAGTCCGCGCCGTAGCAACTCAGAAAATCTGGACGAAGCTGGTCGGGGAGAATGAACACGATGTTGGGACGATCGGACATTGGGAACCTCCTGATTAATGATCGTTCGTGAGCGCCAATTGACTCAAAGGTGATATCAGCTCACTGGCGGTGCTGGCCGTGGAGTGGGGAATTTCCGCTCAGGACACGATACGAACGGTGCCTTCTGATCCGTCCACCTCCAGCATCTGGCCGTCGCGAATGATTCGGGTGGCATTACTCACACCCATTACCGCGGGAATTCCGTACTCTCTGGCGGTCACGGCGGCGTGGCTGAGTATGCCGCCAGTCTCGGTGATGATTGCCCTGGTCACTCCGAATAAAGGAGTCCAGGCTGGCATGGTGGTGCGAGCGATCAGTATATCGCCGGGCTGGAGCCTGTCAACTTCGTCCAGGTTGCGCAGCACTCGCGCAGGCCCTCTGGCAACTCCAGCAGAGCAGCCGTTGCCCTGCAACCCGTTGGGGTGCTCGCTCTCCAACCAACTGGTCCCGGAAAAGCGGTCTATCGAGTCTGACGACTGTTTAGGAGCGCCTATGAAAGACGGCGGTGTGACGGCAGACCAGTACTCCATTTCTTGCTTTCGCTCGCCAACGAGCTGAGCGCACTCGGCAATCTCACCTCTCAAAGCCGAGCGGACCTCGTCAGCGTGCAGGTAGAAAACGTCAGCCTCCTGCCGCAACGCCTCCGCCGACACCAGGCGACGGCCTATTGCAAGCGCCAACCTGCGTGGCAAGAAGGCCAGTCGCTGGTCGATGTAAAAGTTGTGGTCTTCCTGGATGGGGGCAAGTTTCGTCGCGACATCCAGCGCGGCCTCCAGCTTTTGACGCTCTCGGGGCTTCAAACTATTTAGCGTGTGCCTGATCGTTTGGTCCCGCACCCTTTGCGCCCGTTCAATCTCGCGATTGGGATCATAGTCCTCCATTTCCAAGTATGCGCGAATCTGGCCCAGTGGGATAGTTGGATTCTCGGCCCAGGTTGGAGTGGCCAACTCGTAAAGGTCTGACCGCCAACCGAACTCGTCTAGATACGCCTCCAGAGCGTCAAGAAAAGGCTGCGCTTCGATCTCTTCCCTCAGTTTATCCAAGCCCGAAATCGCGGACTTCGAGTTCAATGCGAGAAGGGCTTGCTCGACGGTCGGTATCGACTTGGCGATTCGGCTGAGGTTCCACAACGCCTGGCCAGCCTCGACGCTCTTGCTGCCGTAGCCCTGGACCAGCCGGATTCCAGCTACGTCGTCGCGGCCAGTGTATTTGGTATAAGTGTCCAAAAGCAGGTTCATGGCCCGGAAATACGCGACTATCGCCTGTTCGTGCAGTTGACCGGAGCGCAGCCGGACCTTGATCAGACGGTCAATCTCATCTATCAGGCGTTGGTTGTCGAATGAATCAAATTCAGCGCCGCGGTAGTACTCGATCTCACCGAGAACTTCAGGCAGGATACTGTCATGCCATTTTCTCCATCCGTCGAAGAGAGATTCGACCGCGTCAGTGAAGGTTTGGGGCCGCCGGGGGCTATTGTTAGAAGCGTCGGATGCGAAATAGGCGTAATGGTTGACCAGGCGGGCCATTAGGGGGTCGCTGAAACCTCGCACGAAGGGTTCGTAGTAAAGGTCGAATCCCAACGGACTCATAACGTCAGGCGTATGCATGGGGTCGAAACCCCAGTGGAGATTCGCGTCTTTAGGATTGTCCCAATGGACCGGGAATCCATCCGCCTTGTCAGGCATAGAGGCGGTCACGCCCTGGGCAGGCCCAGACCTCGGCGGGCGATGATGTCCCGTTGAATCTCAGACGTTCCGGCCGCGATGGTCGAGGAGACGGAACTCAAATATGTGCGCTGGATGTAGCCCTGGAGCGGCGCCCATTTGGAATCTTTCGAAAGCTGACCGGCCAGTCCAAGGATGTCCATGCCGGTCTGTGCGACCCGTTGTGTAAGCTCTGTGCCGTAGAGCTTTGACATGGACGCCTCGGCGTTGGGCACCATATCCTGGCTTTGCATCCACGCCACCTGGTAGGACAGCCATCGGGACACTTCGATCTCGATATGTCGCTGGGCCAACTTTTGACGGACGATCGGGTTTTCAGACAGAGGTTTCCCGTTGCGCTCTGTTTCTTTGGCGTACTCGATCAACGTCTCCAGGGTGCGCCGTGCGCCGGCGGAGTAGCCAACGCCAGAACGTTCAAAATCCAGGGCGA
>JASLRP010000069.1 GCA_030743915.1 SAR202 cluster bacterium
CCGCGACCAGCACGATCTTCTCTCCCTGAATCCCAACATCGAACTCGCCAGCGCCGCTGGGAGTGACTACCGTTCCGCCTTGTATGATCAGATCCAACATGCGCCTTCTCCCTCGGAATTGTAATTTGAAATGTCAATAACCCGTCCGATGAGCAACACTGTATCACGGTCGAGGGGACGAGTGGTCGCGCGCCGAATTTTAAAGCGACGTATAAGCTGAAAAGTGATTGCTGAGACCCAATTCCAGAGAAAAAGGGCGAAGAGGTTGATGTGTTCGGCCCTCAGCGCTATTGTGTGACTTGGCGCGGGGATTCTGTAGCTTCGGACATTGAATCAAATACACAATATCCGGCCAGGGTCAACCGACCCGCCGGCGCTGAGGAGGCGAACGTGACAATGGATTTTGTTAGCAATGAAGAGATCGTCCAGGCAGCCAAAAAAAAGCTGCAACAGGGCGAGTGGGACTATCTTGTGGGCGCGTCAGAGTCAGAGACGACCATGCGGCGCAATCGCTCGGCCTTTGACCGGGTCGCGTTCCGCCCGCGAGTGTTGGTGGACGTGTCCAGCATCGACACCTCGACCACCTTTCTCGGCCACGACCTGAGCATGCCCGTTATGCTGGCGCCGGTGGGCTCGCTCCAGACCTTCACGCCCGAAGGCGGGTTAGCAGCCACCAGGGCCGCTGCCGAGATGGGAATTCATCACGTTGTAAGCTCCGTCACTCAGCCCAGCCTTGAGGATATCATGGCGGAGGTTGACCATCCCAAGACCCTCCAACTATACATCCACGGTGACTGGGAGTGGACCACTGATATGATCGGACGGATAAAGGAAGCGGGCTACTCCGCTCTGTGCATCACGGTGGACACTGCCCACTACAGCCGCAGGGAACGGCCCCTGCTGACACGATACGCCCCATTTTCGCGAAGAAGGCTGAATTTCGACCCATCCTACGGATCGTCCGTGACCTGGGACAGCATCGACAGGATCAAAGAACTTGCCGGACTGCCCTTCATGCTCAAGGGCATCGCCACTGCTGAAGATGCCGCGCTGGCGGTTGAACATGGCGTTGATGTAGTCTGGGTCTCCAATCATGGAGGCAGACAGCTCGACCACAGCGAGGGCACGATGGACATGCTGCCAGAGATCGTTGACGCCGTGGACGGCAAGGCCACGATTGTTCTGGATGGTGGAATCCAGCGCGGCAGCGACGTCGTCAAAGCGGTGGCGATGGGCGCCACAGCAGTCGCGCTAGGGAAAATGCAAGGTTGGGGCCTCGCCGCCAATGGCGCCGAGGGCGTTAAACGGATGCTGGAGATACTGCAAGAAGAGATTGTGGTCGCGATGGCGCTCATGGGCGTTACGTCCATAGACCAGCTATCATCTTCCTACGTCACCAGGGCAGAACCGGTGACCGATCCCCACGAGATGAGTTCGTGGACCAACATGCCAGGCAATCGTATCCAGTAAGTTCGCTGTCCTGACAGGTTGCGTGGTTGGTGTGGCGCAGCGCCACAAAATTGGAGAATGGCTACTCTCCGCCTGACCGCGCAGATCAATTGCCGAACCAAGGGGGGTCTCAACTTTGAGACCCCCCTTAATTATTGAGTGTTGTCACCTCGTTTTTGGAGTAATGGATGGGGGAACAGATTTGGCGCCGAGGAAACATACACACGCACACCACTGAATCGGATGGTGATGCTGAGCCTGAGAAAGTGGTGGAGTGGTATAGAAATCACGGCTATGATTTTCTGGCGCTGACCGACCACAATCACCTGACCATCATCGAACATGGCTCCAAGCACAGGGGCGCCGAAGGTCTTCTCATGATTCCTTCTGAGGAACTCACCGTGAGGACTGACCACACGAGAATTCCCGTTCATCTGGGAGGTATCGGGATCACCCGTCACATCGAGGCTGTGGCCACCGATGACGTGGCAACCACCATTCAGGCCAACGTAAACTCCATCCTGGACGCCGGCGGCATCGCTTGCATCAATCATCCAAGCTGGGAGTGGGCCTTTGATCACCGGGCGATTCTCAAAACCCACGGCGCGAGGTTGATGGAGATTTGCAATGCGACCCTGGGTTCCAACAACTACCCTGTTCCCTTGCCGAGTAAATACTCTCCTTCCGAGATTTGGGACCAGGTCCTGACGGCTGGCGTGCCGCTTTTCGGAGCCGCCACGGACGACTCTCGCCACTACCATGATTTTGCTCCCCACAAAGAAAATCCGGGACACGGCTGGGTGATGGTCGAGGCGGAGGCTCTTGATTCAGACGCAATCGTCGAAGCGATGGCAGGCGGCAAATTCTACTCGTCCACGGGGATCTATCTCGAAGAGTTGAAGGTTTCGCCAGACGAGGTATCGCTGAAAGTGCGCCAGCAGGGAGATGTCGTTGTGGTGACACAGTTCATCGGCAAGGACGGCCAGGTGTTCCAAGAGTCGGTCGGGGCCGGCGCCACGTATCGCCCAACCGGAGACGAAGGATACATTCGGGCTGCTCTGCGATCCTCTGATGGAACTCAGGCTTGGACCCAGCCAGTATTCCTAAAATGAGCAGCAAAGCGATGTCTTCGCGGAATCGAATTCTACATGATGGGACGTTCAAGAACTCTCAGCGGTTCAACGATCACTCATCCAGCATGTCTCTGACAATGGCGGCAAATGCTGCCGGCGTGAAGGGTTTTTCGATGAAGCGATGGGATTTTCGCGTCAAATCCGGAGTGGATGAGTCGTCGTCGATGTATCCTGAAGTGAAAAGAACTTTCAAACTCGGATGTGAGGCGCTCAGAGCTTCCACAAGTTCTAGGCCTCCCATAAGTGGCATCACCACATCGGTGATCAACAAATCGATTTTCGATTCTGTGTCGGACTCGATCTGCCTGAGTGCTTCCGTTCCGTTGCTGGCAGTTATCACCGAGTATCCCTGCTCCTGAAGCGTCGTTGTGCATACATCGCGGACCAATTTTTCATCTTCGACGATGAGTATCGCCTCGGCTCCGCTGGCCTGATACTTGATCGTGTCCCGCTCTGCGTTGGCCAAACTGGCCTCGGGCAATTGGGTAACTTCAGGGAGATACACGTGGAACGACGTGCCCTTTCCCACATTTGACTCGACGTCGATCAGCCCGTCCGCCTGCGTGACGATCCCGTAGCAAGTCGAGAGTCCAAGCCCTGTTCCTTCGCCTATTTGTTTCGTTGTAAAGAAAGGTTCGAAGATCCGACCTTTGACTTCGTCAGGCATGCCCGAACCGGTGTCCTGAACCGTGATGACTATGTGAGGGCCTTTAAACGTCTCAGAGTTGGGGATTCTTCCTGCGTTGCCAGCATATGTGCGAGTCGTCTTGATCACCAATCGGCCGCCCTCTGGCATGGCGTCGCGAGCATTGACGGCCAAGTTGACCATTAGCTGCTCCAGTTGGGTTGGATCGATGCGCACGGCGCCTACTTCGGGGCCAAGCAGCGTGACCATCTCGATGTTCTCACCTATCAACCTCCTGAGCATCCGATCGATATCGGCAATCGCGTCGTTGATCATCAAAACTTCAGGCTGGGAGACCTGCTTCCTCGAAAAAGTCAGCAATTGACGGATGAGGTTTTTCGCTCGCTCTCCGGCGACCTGGATGTCGTTGAAGTATCGGTGAAGGTTAGTTTCCGCAGGTGCGCGAACCGCACCCAGGTACGAATAGCCTATTATTGCCGTCAACAGGTTGTTGAAATCGTGAGCGACTCCTCCGGCCAACCGGCCAACCGCTTCCATCTTCTGAGAGTGCATGAGCTGGTCTTCGAGAATTTTGCGATGTGTGATGTCACGCATCACCAACATGACTGCCTGTCGGTTTTTGTACTCGATTACACAGGGATTGACCTCCATTGAGACTCGATTATTCGATCGTGTTATGAGATCCATCTCGAACTGGACCAAAGCTGAGTGGCCTGTCTCATTGAACGCTCGAAATATCTCACGCACCCGCTCGCGAGCCTCCGGCGCGACAAATTCCATCGGATCGAGTCCGGCGGTCTCCTCAACGGTTGCGCCGATCAGGTTCTCATACGTGGGATTTCTGTAAACCGTCTCGCCGTCTTGCAAAACGACGATGCCATCGGTGGCGTTTTCAACAAGAGTGCGGAACCTCAGTTCAGTTTCCTGCAATGCCAGCCGTGTCCGCTCTCGCTCCGCCGAAATCTGGGCGTTTGCGACAATGCCGCCTATTTGGTCTGCGATCCGTTCGGTCAACGCAACGTCTCGTTGCGAGTAAGCGCCTGTAGCGTGCGACCGCAACAACAACAAGCCCACGACGCTGTCGCCGGCAACCAACGGAACATCCAGGAACGAGCGAAAACCGGCTTCGACCTGTCGGGACAAACTCGGATATTCGGACAACAACTCGTTGATATTCTCGGACTGGCTGAGGAGGGCAGACCGGGTGGTCACGACTTTCTCAGCGCGAGTTCCTGCCATTGCCACCCATTTGCCGCTGATCGCTGGGACTTGATCGGTCCCCCATCTGTAGGCTGGTTCCAGGCTCCAGTTGGCGGTGTTGACGTTGGCGATAACCATCCGATCAAAATGTATTACCTCACGAACTTTCATTGCGAAAGGCGCCGACACCTCTTCGATGTCGGAAGAAGAACTGACAATCTTTGCAATCTCCGCCAGGAACTGGCGTTCTTCAACCTCCCGGCGAAGCTCGGCGTTCACCTTCAAAGTGGCAACAACGCCGCTGATCTGGGTGGCGACACGTTCGGCGACGCGCACATCGGACTGGCTGTACGCGTTGACCTTGGCGGACTGGATGTGCAAGCCACCCGTGACCTCACCACCGGAGATGAGCGGGACTGCCATGAATGATTTGAGACCAGCTTCGATGTTGGACTGAAACTTGGGGTAGTTGTCGGCTAATTCCTCCAGGTTGGCCGATTGAATCACAAGGCTCGAACGTGATCTGACGACCCGGCCGAATGTGCCGCTTAGATTGCCAGTAAAACCTGGTGGACGACCTTTGATCTTGATGCCTGTGTCATGCAGGCTCGTGACAAATTCTGACACCGGATCTACGGTGGTTAGCACAACTCTGTCACAGGGAACCAAGCGGCTCACCGCCGTGGCGAACAAGCTCAACACATCGCTCAGTTCAGGGGAGGAACTGATGATTCGACCGATCTCTGCCAAGCTCGCGTCGTCATCACGGTCGAGGGTGGCGGCTTCGCTAGAACGGCCACGGAGTTCCAGGTCTCGCGTGACGCAAACGAAGCCGATAACCTCATCGGGTTGGCCCTGGAGACAAGTTAGCGTCAGTTGCGCAGGATACTCGTGTCCGTTTTTCCGGACGCCGATTGCCGGCCCTTCCCATCTCTGGTCAGGCGTGTCTTGGACCATTGAGGTAGTGAAGGGCTGAATTTCGGTCTGAAATACATCGCCAAAGGGCCTGCCAGCCAGTTCTTCACCGGACCGTCCGTCCATCTTTTCAAAGGCTGAATTCACAAAAATCAGCGACTGGTTAACGTCCACGACAGCAATTGGTTCGCCGACAATCTCATAGGCTCGTGCCAAGTCACCGATTAATCGGTCGTGTTGAGACAGGATAGTCACATCGGCACCTCGCGAGCGCTGTGGACGAAAATCAGACAGATAGGAGGTAAACGAATATCTGATCTAACGAAACCACATCGGGTTGGCGAATTGCATGTGAAAACGGTCACATACAGTGTCTGTCTTGTGAAAAATACTGTTCGATTCAACGTTATGATCGATTCAGACTATCTTGTTGAGCTAGTTGATCAAACTGTCCATATGCGAGTAATTCATCAACGATGCGCGGGGTGTGATTGGCAATGGCGCCCTCGGCTCATGCCCGAAATCTTCCCAGCAAATGTTGGTCGAGATTCCCCAAGCAGCACGCGGGAACCTACGACCCGACGATCACAACCTGTGGTGGATTGTCATGCGGGGCGTTGAGGAGTGAACGAACCGTTTCGGTATTCCATAGATCGCTCCAATCGGTCTCTGCGAGCGGACTTGCATTCTTCACCCATCGTTGACACGACTCATTTGTTGCTATATGTTCTAGGACATTCCACTTCATTTGAGTGAACATATAAAGGAACTGTCACTATTCGGCTGTTAAAGTGCGAACAAAGCAACAATAGTTGTAAAACATGAAATAGTCTTGCGGACCGATCAATTCGACTGAATTGATATTCGTCTACCCCCACACTTTACCTTCGTTTGAACCAACAGAATGTGTCTTTGGTCAACCATCAGTAATCCATCTCGGCAACAATGCGGCGATTCGAGATAATTAGCTGAAGGGAATCAAGTATGAGGGGCTCTAGCCTTCTTGTGGGCGCAACCGCATTTGCGGCGGTTGTTGTGGCTGGCTGCGGCGCCGAAGTTGGGCGGATTGAATTCGCTGACGTGGGCGACGGCAGGACCGAGGTGACCATTGATTCCAGCAAAACTGTGGATTTCTGGACGCATCTCGATCTGGTCACTGAAGAGGATGACAGCCTCGCCGTTTCCATCTTGACCGACAAAAAAGTCAGTCTGGCTTATTCTATCGCCATGTACCACCAGGGCGAGATGATGAAGCGAGTGACATGCGACGCGTTGGATGTTAATGAATTTGACTTCAGCACCAAATTCAGAGTCCCAGGCACATCATTCCGAACTGCTCGGTCATTCAGATACAACGGCAAGATGAAATGCTCTACATCTGTGCCCAATTCTGGACCAATTATTGTAGAAGTTGAATTGGAGCCGATCGACCCGACTGATGGCGTCGCGATTCCCCTGCCAGAAAGCTACAAATTGACCAGGGCTGATCTGGTGATAAAACAGTGACCTGATCAACCGAGAGCGCGGGCGGGAAGGGGACAAGCATCCCGTCACTCCCAATGATTGCGATTGTCGAACCCTTGAACAGAGCGCCGAGAAACCAAGACACCGATCGATAAGCGATTCACCTCGTGACCATAGAGGTGGCAGCCATGACCGACTTGTCCGATCTCATCGTCTTCTGGGCCGTTGTCGCGGTCAGGTTCTTCGTGCCATTTGCGATTCCGAAATTCCCTCTGCCGGCAGTCCTGGCGGCTCTCGTCGCTGACGGGATCGACCAGACAATCTACCAACAGTACACGGAGCTCCCCCTGGATAAATACCAGGGCTACGACAAAGCGCTCGACGTGTACTATCAGACCATCGCCTACCTGTCCACGCTTCGGTCCTGGACGAACCGCTCAGCGTTCAGGATATCGCGCTTCCTTTTCTACTACCGGATAATCGGAGTCTCGCTGTTTGAACTGACTGGGTTCCGCGCCCTGTTGATCATATTTCCCAACACCTTCGAGTACTTTTTCATCTTTTACGAGACAGTCCGCCTGAAGTGGAATCCGAAACGATACGGCATCGCATTCCTGATCGCTTCGACTGCGGTCATCTGGGTCGTCATAAAACTGCCACAGGAGTTCATACTCCACATCATCCAGGTGGACACCACAGAGTGGATTGGCGAAAACGTGTTTTCAGGAGATTCGGCGTCCACGTTCATCTACATGCCGGGAACAGCGATTATCTCGATACTCTTGATCGTCGCCACCGTGTGGCTGACCCGACGAATCCCGCCTGCGGATTGGAAAGCCTCCGTGTCTGTGGACACCCACCTGGCGCCGTTGCCAGCGGTGAATGAAGATGGTGGCCCGCCTTCGCCGTCCCGACGCCTCCAATTCATGGAACTGGTAGAAAAGATAACTGTGGTCGCGCTGGTGGGCATCATTTTCGCAAAGTCTCTCCCCGACGTGCGGGCCACCGGCGGCGAGATAGCCATTGGAGGGACAATTCTTCTGCTTATCAGCACGGCGGTCAGCCAATGGCTATCCTCGCGCGGCACAAGCTGGATTGCCACATACGTTGAATTCGTCGCAATGCTGGCGGTCAACCTGTTCCTGATACTGCTGATCTCGTTCCTGCTGCCCTCGTATGATGGCTCGTTCAATTTCATCAACGTGGTGTTCTTCACACTGCTATTCACGGTTGTGATTACCATGTTTGACCGATACAAACAGATATACCGGCAACGCTTCGCAATCTCCCAAACCGGGACCGAAGCGCAACATGTGTCAGGTTGATTCTGGCCCCAACTTGTGAGGTTGCGCATTTGGACATGCGTTGCGAGAACTGCTCTGGCGGGCGTCCTTACGTTCGTCTTGGCAGAACGGGGGCGCCTTCGGCGGGCCTCACATCGGTGGCGATCAGTGTGCAGGCGATCATCGAGTAGTAGCCCATCAGCGCTCCGAGAATGATTGTGCCTCGTTCACCGTACTGGGCCAGTGCCGCATCGAATGCCTCCTGAGAGAGCTTGTGGTCGCCCAGCGTCTCTCTGCCGTACCTGACGATCACGGCCTCCTCATTCGTCAGACCGTCCAGGCTTTCACGGTTTCCGATAATCTCAACAGCTTCTGGCCTTGCTCCGACCCTCAATGCGGCGGCGGCATGAGCCGCCCATACGAACTCGCAGTCCATCTCTCGCGCAGCGGTGATAATAGCAAGCTCAGTGTCGTGCTCGGACAGGTCAGAATTGAATCGCAGCGAATCGCTGAGCGCGGTTGACCATCTGGCGACCTCTGGCGCGTACATGTGCATCGACTGAGGGCCGTTGATTCGGCCTCTGGATTCTATGATTGCGTCAAAGGCGACAAGCGCTTCTTCACCGCTGATTTGCTCTCGTTCAGTGAGGGGCGTCAACCGGGCCATAAGCAACACTCCTGTGATTCTGCTAATATGTCGGGAGTATAGCACGCGAGGTGCTAGGCGGAGCTTGGAGCTATCCGCTGCTTTTGGAGTTGCAGGAAATTCTCCGATGGATATGAAAACACGCATTCCCCTTTGACCAAAACCAAAAAGGATTGCGTGATGTAATGGCGATATTTGACTCGGCACGGCTCGCAATAAACCGCCTCCATCGCAGACGAATGCATCCTGCCCGGCGACAATCGATAGGAGAACAAATGGTAGAAGCAGAAAACAAGGCTGTCAGCACGGCCAGCGCATACTACGACAGCACAGACGCCGACACGTTCTATTACGAGGTGTGGGGCGGCGAAGATATCCATGTCGGACTTTACCAGTCCCATGACGAAGCAATTTTCGATGCCAGTTCGCGGACCAAAGCGACCATGGCAGGTTATATTGAAGGCCTGAACGAAAATTCCAGAGTGTTGGACATTGGCTCTGGCTACGGCGGCACAGCGCGCTATCTGGCGAAGACATATGGATGCAAGGTCGTGGCGCTCAACCTGAGCAAGGTGCAAAACGAACGCCACCGCCAGATGAACATAGAGCAGGGTCTGGACCATCTCATTGAGGTGGTTGACGGGAATTTCGAGGACATGCCATTTCTGGACTCGACCTTTGATGTCGTTTGGTCACAGGACGCGATACTGCACAGCGAGGCGCGCTCGAACGTGATCAGCGAAGTGTCCCGTGTCCTGGACGGGAGCGGTCAATTTGTGTTCACTGACCTGATGCAGTCGGGCAGCGCTCCTGCGGACGTCTTGCAGCCCATTCTTGATCGTCTTCAACTCGAGTCAATGGCCTCGCCTGACTATTACATGCAGACTTCCCAGCAGCATGGCATCAACGAGGTCCGCTACGACGAGATGACGAATCAACTCGTCACCCACTACACCCGCGTCCTCGAAGAGACCGAGACTCACGAAGCCAAGCTGAAACAGTCGATCACGCCTCAGTACCTGGACAACATGAAATCAGGCCTCCAGCGCTGGATCGACGGCGGCAACGATGGCCACCTCAGCTGGGGGATCTTCCACTTCCGGAAGTAGCTCCGACCAAGTTCAGAAGTAACCAACTTAAAGAGCCTGTGATTAGGCAACCTTAGCGTGCCTGACGATTACAGGCTCTTTGTTTGTGAAGCAACAATGTGGTGGGCCAACCTGGACTCGAACCAGGGACCTCAGTCTTATCAGGACTGCGCTCTAACCAGCTGAGCTATTGGCCCACATTGTGAGGTGACTTGAAGGGCGGAGGTCAGTCCGCCGAAGTCGCCGGACCGCGCTTGATGACGATCTCGACGGTAAGGTTTTGAACCGCGATCAACTCCAACTCCTCGGTGAGGGTGTCGTTGACGGGCTGGCGGACAGCATCTGGCCCGACGAGACCTCGACTTCAAGCTCGTCGTTGCGTATTGCTTTGCGCTTTGCGTCCAGTTGCGTGTCCATCAAGAATGAGTATATCTTTACGCCGAATACCGCGTCAAGATGAACAGGATGGCTATGAGCAAGGACGAATTCAGGTTCCACCACACTCTCAGGGTCCGGTGGGCAGAGTGCGATGCGCAGGGTATTGTTTTCAACGGGGCCTACCAGAGCTATCTGGAGGTCACGCAGGCGGAGTATTTCCGCAATTTCGGGGTCCAGCTTTACCACGAGGACAGCCGAAAGCACTTCGACACCGCGTCGGTCAAGATCACGATGGAGTTTATCGCGCCAGCCAAGATGGACGATGTGCTGGAGATTTACTGCCGTATCGCCAGTATCGGAAACACTAGCATGGTCAACCTGTATGAGTTATACAGGGAGGGGACGGACGAACTGTTGCATCGGGTGGAGGTGATCCAGGTGGACTACGATGCGGACTCGGAGTCGGCGCGGCGCGTGCCAGACGGCCTTCGCAAGATGATCGAGACCTACGAGTCCAGCGGCGAGGTTTTGTCGCTGGCGGACTTCCCAGACCTGCGGGGGCTGATGGTTAGCTGAACAGCGACGACACCGGAATCACGCGACCCATCGAGCCATGAATTCGGGTCAAAGCGATGTATCCCCACGACACAGCGGCGAAGATGGGAACAGGGGCGACCAGGACCAGCACGACCTCGACATCGGCCAGCACAAGTGTCGCCAGCATGACGAAGAACGTGAGCGCGACCGCCCGGAATGCGAATATTGAAAGCGCCAAGCCACCCTCCTCACTAGGTGTTCACACCCATTGTAGAGTGGGTGGCGGCACTGGTCAATTAACCAACGTTTAACTTAACGATAATCGCAGCATTGGCAATTATCGTGAAGTCGCCCGAGCCCTCCCTGCCCTCGATCTCCAGTCCTCCCTGGACTATTTTGAGGCTAGGCTTGTCGTGGGGCAAGGCGGCCAGAACCATGTCGGCATTGACCTCGTCAGGGTTAGGAATGGCTACGGTTGCCTCGACTACCATGTCCTCCATCGCTTCGTCTCCGAATAACTCCAGGAAGGTGAGGCTGGAGTGGTGTATCGCGTCCCATACAGCCCGACGCGCGGCCAGGGTGTAGTTCTTGCCGTGGACGTCAACTCCGGTTCCCCATTCCAGGATTGCTGATTTCAATGGCATTTTTGTCTCCTTTATTCTCAGATGTGTATTCCGACGACTGCCGCCGCGCGCTTTCAGGCAAAGGCTGAAAGCTGACCGCTGAAAGCTGAATGCTTGTCGTGATTGTGGAATCATCGCAGAGTTGCTAGAATCTGCACAATAGGCAGAGGCGCCGAAATACGCCTTCCTGACGCCTGATGAGCGGGTGTAACTCAGGGGTAGAGTATCTGCTTCCCAAGCAGAATGTCGTGGGTTCGAA
>JASLRP010000070.1 GCA_030743915.1 SAR202 cluster bacterium
GGTCTGGATGGTGCGGGCGTCGGTGATGGTCAGTTCCGGCCTCACCGCCGAGGCAAACTCGACCAGCTTTCGGTCGAAGTAGCCCCGGTCCTCGGCCATCATGGCGTGGGCGATCCAACGATGGACGCCGAAGACGGAGCCGACGTGGTTTTTCAGGGCGCTTGTGATCTGGCCTGCGAAGTGTCGCTTCAGCACCGGGAGATTGATGATGACTGGCGCCTCTTGGAGCGGGCGCGCAACTCTGAGAGTTGGCCTAGGGGCCCGTTGATAGCCGCTCTGAAGCATCCTGCTTGCCCAGGACGCGCCTGTGCCTTGTGGCAACTCCGACGGGTCCGGCTCAAGCGCCCACGGGCTGTGCTGGACCGGGACGTAGTCCTCGATGGCCCCCGCTCGCGAGAAGCGGATATCCATGCCCGGCAGATCAGCCGGGTCGTAGTATAACTCCAGGTCCTCTTGCCCTCCGGCCGGCCGGTGATCCTCGTGAACTGTGATTCCTCGGACGCCGGCATCCCGACAGTGGCGCGCCACTGCGCGGATATGCTCGACGGAAGTGATGGACGGGTAGGGGTCCCGTTGATTTGTATTGGGTTTCAACAGCAGGTCTTTATGCTCGCCGATGATGCGGGCAAGCCCGCCGATCGCGTTGATGCCGGCATCGACCATCGCGTCTATGTCGTCGCCTTCGACGATGACCAGGAGCGGCTTCCCACTCGATCCGATGACACGGTTCTCGCCGCCGCGCCGGGCCTGTGGCGTCTCGGCGGCAATCACGCCTTGTTGCTCTGTTCGAGTCTCCGCGGTCATGCGTCCTCCTTGTTGAGTCACCTAACGATATTCCTGGCACGTATCAGCCTTGATGTTTCCGTCGGATTTTTCCGTATCAAAACTGGGCGTCCAAAGGACCCACAATCCTTGATATTGACGATTGTACGGTCACTCCGGAACGCCGTCAAACACGCTAGTGCGCCAACTGGCCTCCTTTATAGTGTGGCGAAATTCCCTCTCGCCAGCTCCCAGCGCGTAATCTACAAGCCATCAACTGCCGCAAGTTCCCACAAATCGCTTTACCATCAGCGACGCATCGCTCCGATCAGGCTGGAGTTTTCTTCCATCATGATGGTGTTTCACTATCCCATCACGATCAGAACTCGGCAAGCCAATCGTCAGGTAGGCGTCAGCCAATTGTCAGGAACAGGCCGTAGAAACCCACGTCGAGTCGCCATATCGTGAGAGTACACCCTAATCACAGGAGGCGAACAATGAAGCGCAGTCAATTGATCGGATTCCTCTCAGTAGCGCTAATGTTAGTAATCGGAATCACGGCGTCGAACACCGTCGTCGCTGGAGGCCAAGAAGATTCGATATACGTGATGTTGGAACTGAATGTGCCGTTTACGTCCGAAGCTGATCTGAAGGACCAGAAAGCGGTCTATGAACAGCGCAAGGCTATCCGCGAAGCTGGCAACCGGGTTGTGAAGTATCTTGACGGTTATCGATTCAGGGTGACCGCCGAACTGGAGATGATCCCATACATAGGCCTGAGTGTCACAAAGGCTGCTTATTCAGCACTCGAACTCTCCAAGGATGTAGTGAGGGTGGTCGAGGAGGAACGCTACTATCCTCACCTGAACAACTCGATTCCGCAGGTGCAGGCTGATGTGGCGCAGGCCGTGGGTGGCGTGAATGGCACGGGGTTCGCCGTGGCGATCCTGGACACTGGGGTTGCCAGCGGCCACGAGTTCCTGGCCGGCAAGGTGGTCGCCGAGGCATGTTTCACTGACTTCAACTGCCCTAACGGGGGAAGCGTGCAGTTCGGACCAGGCTCTGGCGCTCCCTGCCCTCAGGGCGGTTGTGACCACGGCACGCACGTCGCTGGAATCGCGGCAGGCTTCAACACAAGCTGGCAGGCTGGCGAGCCCAGGCGTGGGGTTGCCTCAGGCGCTGACATTATCGCGGTGCAGATTTTCAACTTCGACGAGATCAGCCGCAATATCTTCGCTATGCCTCACAACTGGGCCCTGGCGCTGCGGTTTGTGTATGACCTCCATACGCAGAATCCTGAAGTCAACGTAGCCGCCGTGAACATGAGTCTCGGTATTGGAAATAACTCTACGGCTTGCGATGCTGATCCATTGAGGCCATTCGTTGACACGCTTCGTGCCGCTGGAGTCGCCACAGTGGCTTCTTCAGGAAACAGCAGTTTCACAAACGGAATGGAAACGCCCGCTTGTATCTCCTCAGTGGTCAGTGTTGGGTCGGTTGACCAGAATGACAACGTGGCGCCGTCGTCTAACTCAGCGCCATTCCTTGACCTGTTGGCCCCAGGCATCGACGTTCTTGGTGGCTTAGGCATCAACTCTTCCGTCCCTGGAGGAGGGTATGGTCAAAAGTCAGGCACATCCATGGCGGCCCCTCACGTTGCTGGCGCCTTTGCCATCCTGCGGGAGGCCAACCCGGCGGCATCGGTTGACTTCCTTCTTGACTCCCTGACGACAACTGGCGTTCTGGTGACCGACCCTAAAAACACGTTGACCCATCCCAGGATTTCGATATTCACTGCCCTCGGAGGCCCTGTGCCGCCCGCTGGAACACCTACTTGCGACGGTCTGACTGCGACCATCTGGGGCGACAACGGTCCCAACGGACTGCTGGGCACCGCTGGAGCGGACGTTATCGTTGGAATGGGAGGTGACGACGTTATCGACGGACGAGGCGGAGACGATGTGATCTGCGCCGGCCCAGGCCAGGACACGGTCTTCGGCGGAACCGGAGACGACAGAATATTCGGAGAATCGGGTTGGGACCACATTTTCGGTCAGGCCAATGAGGACTGGCTCGAGGGAGGGGACGGAAACGACTACATCGAAGGCGGCGCAGACGACGACCGGCTCATCGGCGACGCAGGTGTGGACACCCTCCATGGGCAGGATGGGGATGACATCATCAGCGGCAATGCACAAGGCGATTTCATCTACGGCGGGCGTGGCCAGGACACGCTGAACGGCAACGGCGGCAACGATATGATCTTTGGCCAACGCCATGACGATACGCTGATATGTGGTGGAGGTGTGGATACCGCCGACGGTGGTCTCGGGGTTGACACAGCCACCGCCGACTGTGAGTTCACCCCGGCAGTGCCGTAGTCATCCAAATCATCGAACATGATCTTTGGACGGCGCGATGCTAAATCGCGCCGTCCCTGCCTGTTCAGAATCCATCGGGTGGCCCGACCTCGCAATCTCTGATACGCTATTACGCATCAAATCTGGCTCGTCCAGACCCCCATTTCTGCATGGAACGCTCAACAATATATGGCTGAATCTACAACCGGAACTTCCGACAACGAACCGCCAATTCAAGAGGGTCACGTCCAGAATTCCGCCACCCCTGCGCCATCTTCAACCAACGGCACGGGGATGATTCCTCCGTCATCCACCGAATCCACCCCTGACACGCAACCCACTGAGACCGGCTGGCGCCGCACCTTCAGCTCTCTGAAGTACCGTGAGTTCCGATTTCTGTGGCTCGGTATGTTGTTCCTCATGACCGCCATGCAGATGCAGATGGTGGTTCGCGGCTACCTGACCTACGAACTCACAGATTCGCCATTGCGCCTGGGGTTGGTCAGCGCAGGGTTCGCGATTCCCATGCTGACACTGGCCCTGTTCGGAGGCGCTGTCGCAGACCGGATGGAGCGCAAGCGAGTCATCCAGATAGGTCAGGCGATGTCAGGTCTGCTGGCGCTGGTCATTGGGATTTCAGTTTTGACCGACTTCGTTTCCTGGGTCCACTTGTTCGGAGTGTCCGTTGCTCAGGGCGCGGTGTTCTCTTTCCTCATGCCCTCTCGCCAGGCCCTGATACCCCAGCTTGTGGGCAAGGATAATCTGACCAACGCCATGTCTCTGGACGCCGCCGCCATGAGCGCCACTACTCTCATCGCGCCAACCATCGGCGGTGGGTTGTACAACGTAATAAATCCGGAGGGTGTGTACTTTTTGATCGCCGTGTGTTGCGCGCTGGCCGTGGTGTTCACCAGCTTTGTGAAGTCCCCATCAGGCGGCAAAGCTCGGGCTGGCGCTCCGATGCTGAGCGACATCAAAAGCGGTCTGGCCTACGTTATCCACAGTCGCATGGTGCTGGTGCTGCTGGTAATGGGCCTGGCGACGTCACTGTTGGCCATGCCATTCCGATTCCTGATGCCGGTGTTCGTGGTGGACGTGTATAACACCGGCCCCGAGGCTATGGGGCTGTTGGTGACCATCATGGGACTGGGTTCACTGGTCGGCTCCCTGGTCATAGCGACCATAGGCAAGTGGCACAGGGGAGCGTTGCTGCTGGGCGGAAGTCTTCTGTCAGGCATCGCCCTGATGATGGTTGCGGCGCTTCCATACTATCTTGCGGCGGCGGCTATCATGGTGCTTCTGGGATTGGGCGATGCGGGACGACGCACACTTAACCAGGCGATGATAATGGAGGAAGTCGAAGACGCGTACAGAGGCCGTGTCATGAGCGTTTTCATGATGAACTTCGGACTCATGCCTCTGGGCGTTTTGCCGGCGGGGTTGCTCGCTGAGAGGATGGGAGGCCAGTTCGCCGTCGGTCTTTTGGCGGTGATTCTGCTGGTGTTCACGATGGGAGTTTGGGTCACGCAGAAACAACTGCGAAACTACATGTGACCGCATGGCCGAAGGAATTTCGCCCGATGGAGGCTATCTGAGTTTGTGTCAATTAAGTCGGACAGGGGCCAGCGCCTCTGCACAGACCAAGCGCGACGCCCGATCAAGTCCAACAGACAAATCTGTTACAGGTTCGTTCTAGTGCGGTAGGCCAAAAGGGAAGCCCGAGGCAGTGAGGATTTCAGGCACAATTCGAGCGCTCTTGCGCACGGCGCAAAAATTGAATCGATATAGCAGTAGGGAATACAGGCGTTTTCATATTGTGCTGGTTGATCTTGCTGCTGCCTGTTAGCTTCCTAAAATACCGAGTCACCAGAGTTTCATCTGAGATCGCAAGCTCTCCAATTGTACTCTCACCAGATTCCCAGGCCTGCCTTTTTCACCCAGCGGCGCTTCGACGCCGCGTCATCCTCAGCATCGCGGCGAACAGCAGGGCCATCAACGCGACCAGCCCCGGCCAGGTCACGCCGGGCACAGGCGTGGGCCCTTTGGCTCCGAACTCGAAAGCGCCGATGTCGCAGCCCGCGCCAGCCTGTCGTTCATAACCTCTCTGGTCTTGATTGTTCAGTTCGGCGTCATTGCACGCAGTGGCATTCCCCGCATCGATAGCCGGGCTGCCTGGCAGCAGCGCGTGGGTCAACGTTGGGCCGTCGTTGTCCTTCAACTCGTCGAGCATGGGGTCCAGGCCTGTGATGTTCCCATTGACGCCGTTCACGAAGCCGCAAGACGCGTCCTCCACCAGGTTGTGGCCGCCGTCTGTGGTCGTGCCGGTGTTGATGCAGTCTCCTCCGGACGCGCTGTTCGCCACGATCGTATTACTAATGGTGAGGGCGCCGAGGTTGTGAATGCCGCCTCCGCTTGGGGCGGAGTGGCCGGTGATGGTGCTGTGGGTGATCACGACTGCGCCGCTGGTGGCGTTGTAGATACCACCGCCGGTGGAAGTGGCGCTGTTGCCGCTGATCGTGCTGTTGATGATCCTGGTCGTGCTAGCGTTTCCGCTTTTGCCTTGGCTCGACGCACTGGGGCCGCCGATAGCGCTGGTTTTGGGTATGACTGTGCCCCTCCCCTGGTTGTAGATGCCGCCGCCGACAATCGCCCAGTTGCGGTTGATGATGCTGCTGGTTAGGTTCACTGTGCCACTGTTCCAGATGCTGCCGCCGTTGCCGGTGTCTTCGTCGCCGAGGATGCTCGTAGCCACGTTGCCGGTGAGGGTACTGTAGCTTAACGACAGGGTGCCACTGTTGTAGATGCCACCACCGTTTGCATTGGATGCGCGATTCTGGTTGATGGCGCTACGGGTTATGGTCACTGTGCCAGTGTTGTTGTAGATGCCGCCTCCGTTACTGTTGCCTATGTTGTTGCCTTGGTTGTTGTTGTTGACGGAGCTATGGGATATGGTCACTGTGCCAGTGTTGTTGTAAATGCCACCACCGTCGTTGTTCCTTGTGTCGTTGTTGTTGACGGTGCTATGGGATATGGTAGTTGTGCCAGTGTTGTTGTAAATGCCGCCGCCGTGGTTGTTTACGTTGTCGTTGTTGTTGACGGAGCTATGGGATATGGTCACTGTGCCAGTGTCGTTGTAAATGCCACCGCCGCCGTTGGCCGTATTTTGCCAGATTCTGGTGTTGGTCGTTGTCAGGGCGCCGGTATTGCCGATGCCGCCGCCGAGGCCAGTGCTTGCGAAATTGTCGTTGACGCTGACGTCGGTCAGGGTCAGGGTGCCCTGGTTAAGGATACCGCCCCCGGTCCCACCTGTTATTTTGCCGTGGCGGATGGCCACTTTGGAAATAGCGACGCTTTTGCCAGAGCTAATGTTAATGACTCGAGAACTTGCCATATTGGAAGTTGTTGCCGCCTGAATAACTGTCGTAGTTTGCCCGCCTCCAGTAAGGGTCAACTGACTACTGTTGATGGTTAGCTCAGTGCCCGGTTTTAGAGCATAGGTTCCGGAGGGGATGTATATCCTTGCTCCAGTGCCTGCCGCAGCTATGGCATCCCGTAAAGAGCAGTCGGTGGGGGCGCATGCGCCAGGGTTGGGGTCGTCAAACCTGGTGACGCGATGGTCGATTTCCGCTTCGTAGGCCCCGATGTCGCAGGTCGGACCCTGGAGGCGGCTCACGCCCCGCTGGTCGGTGGAAATAACAGAGTTGCCGTTGGCGTCGTCACAGGTTCCGGCGTCAATCGCAGGGCTGAGGAATTGCAGGGCGTGAGTTAAGGTGGGACCGCCGTTGGCCTGCAAGGCGCCGAGTTTGGGATCGATGGGGCTCGTTGACTTGCCTACCTGGTTGCCAGTAGCAGACGAAAGGGCACAGTTGCCCTGAAACCCCATGTTGCCTATCAGGTTGTGGCCTAGGGAGGTGAAGGCGCCCCAGCAATCTGGGGTTGAGGCGTTACTGTTGCCCGCCACAATGGAGCTCCGTAACTGGGCTGGGCTGACGGTGAAGATGCCGCCGCCGCGGATGGTCGAAGTGTTGTTGGTGACAGTGCCGCTGTTCAAGGTCAGGCTAGAAAAGTTATAAATGCCGCCGCCACTGTCTGAGGTTGTGTTGCCACTGACGGTGCTGTTGTTCAGGGTCAGGGTGGAGCTGTTGTAGATAGAGTTATGATCGAAAGTGGTGTATGGAGAGGATGAGAGAGGTGGCGTATCCTGCTGGATAAACTAACAAACACAATCCAGCAAAGGAGGATACGCCATGAGCAAGGATACGACGACACAAGCCCCAAATCCAGAGGATGG
>JASLRP010000071.1 GCA_030743915.1 SAR202 cluster bacterium
CCATCCTCTGGATTTGGGGCTTGTGTCGTCGTATCCTTGCTCATGGCGTATCCTCCTTTGCTGGATTGTGTTTGTTAGTTTATCCAGCAGGATACGCCACCTCTCTCATCCTCTCCATACACCACTTTCGATCATAACTCCTGAAGCAAGAGAAGGGTGTCACCGGTCTAGAGACCGCCATCATCCTGATTGCGTTCGTGGTTGTGGCGTCCGTGTTCGCGTTCACGGTCTTGTCCACAGGCATCTTCTCTGCCGAGCGCGGCAAAGAGACCATCCATGCAGGCTTGAAGGGGGCGAGAAGCTCGCTAGCTCTCAAGGGCGGCGTCGTCGCCAATGGCGTCAGCAACAAGACTCTCTCCCTCGGTGACTCCGCGTGGACTGCCTCCTCAGATGTGGTAGCTACAGCTTCAACCACAGCCAAGAAGGAAGGAACCGCCTCGGCCAGCTCTCTGGTTGAAGCCGATTTCACCACCGGTCTGGCATCTTATGAAGACCTATCGGCCACGGTAGACCTTTCAAGCATCGACTCCATCAGTCTGTGGGTCAGGTCAACTGTTGACACACTTGCAGGCGCAATCGAGATCGTGGTTGACGACACAGCGGCTTGCGGCAGCGTACTGGAGAACATAGACATCCCTGTTCTGGTCGCTAACCAATGGAAGCTGGTCACCCTGCCTATCGCCGATAACTCAGACATGACAGCCATCAAGTGCGTGGGTCTCAACGTAGCGACCGACAATGGCAACCAGTCTGTCAACCTGGACGAGATTGTTGCACAGGGCCAGGCGACCTCTCTGCTGGTCACCATCACCAACACCCTGGAAGGCGAGCCCATCGACGTCTCTGAGCCTTCTGACTCTGACGCCGACGGCAACTCCGACTCCGACAGTGGCCACACCATGATCCTGACCTACACAGACAAGAACCAGGTGATCAAGGACGTGTACTGGTCCAAGACATTCATCGGAGCAAACGACAGCGACGATCTTCTGGAAGCTGGCGAGAAGGCCGAACTGACCGTGAGCCTCACCGCTCTGTCGAACACCTTCCCGGTGGTTGGCGACGTGAAGTGGGACCTGGAAGTCCGACCTGAAGACGGTGGCACGGTAGTGATCGAGCGGGTCATGCCCGACATCATCGACACTGTCATGAACCTGAACTAAGCGAGCACATCGCTCAGAGTTGAGCCAACTGAGCTAGCAGACAACCATAGTGGCCGATGCCCGACCCCGGCGCGAACCGGACGGGCATCGGCCACTATCGTTCAATCCCCAATCCGCCCCCTCTCACGGTTCCACTTTCTGGGACCTGCGGCGCAAACCTCAACAACGACGAGTCTGGACCTCCAGCCACCCGTCTGGGCGCCAGCCACCAGACTGGATGCGGGTTCTTTCCCACAGGACTGCGTCCACAGCCTTGTAGTGAACAACTAACTGTCATCCAGATGACACTATGTGCAACCCCTGATTCGTCTATCTGCCCCTAGCTTCCATATGTTTGTGTGCATGCCCGATACCAAGCGAGACCTCACAACGGTATCGTTGAATACAAGTCAATGAACTCCGGGGCGGCAACCTCGGAAACATCGGAAACAAAGGAGTCTCACAATGAACCTATCGAAAGTAGCCCGCTGGCAGTCTCTGACTCAAGCAGGCAGGATGCTGAAACAAGAGAAGGGTGTCACCGGTCTAGAGACCGCCATCATCCTGATTGCGTTCGTGGTAGTGGCGTCGGTGTTCGCGTTCACGGTCCTGTCCACGGGCATCTTCTCTGCTGAGCGCGGCAAAGAGACGATCCATGCAGGCTTGAAGGGGGCGAGAAGCTCTCTGGCCCTCAAGGGTGGCGTCGTCGCCAACGGCGTCAGCAACAAGACTCTCTCTCTCGGCGACTCCGCATGGACCGCGGTCACCTGGGCAACTTCTACTCCTACCGTGACAGCGTCAACAACAGCCAAAAAAGAAGGAACTGGCAGCGCCAGCGTCCTGATCCACACGGATTACGGCACGAGCCTACTGGCAGCATATGATGACCTGTCTGCCACAGTGGACCTTTCCAGCATTGACTCTATCAGCCTCTGGGTCAGGTCAACCACTGACACAGCTGCTGGAGACATTGAGATCGTAGTTGACGACACAGCTGCTTGCGGAAGCCCGCTGGAAAACATTGACATTCCCGTGCTGGTCGCCAACACATGGAAGCTGGTCACCCTGCCTATCGCCGATAACTCAGACATGACAGCCATCAAGTGCGTGGGTCTCTACGTTGTGACCGACAATGGCAACCAGTCTGTCAACCTGGACGAGATTGTCGCCCAAGGCCAGGCGACCTCACTGCTGGTCACCATCACAAACACTCTCGAAGGCGAGCCCATCGACGTCTCAGAGCCTTCTGACTCTGACGCAGATGGCAACTCCGACTCCGACAGTGGCCACACCATGATCCTGACCTACACAGACAAGAACCAGGTGATCAAGGACGTGTACTGGTCCAAGACCTTCATCGGAGCCAATGACAGCGACGATCTTCTGGAAGCTGGCGAGAAAGCGGAACTGACCGTGAGCCTCGCCGCTCTGTCGAACACCTACCCGGTGGTTGGCGACGTGAAGTGGGACCTTGAAGTCCGACCTGAGGATGGCGGCACAGTGGTGATCGAGCGAGTTATGCCCGACATCATCGACACTGTCATGAACCTCAACTAGGACGCTTGAATAGTAATTGAACGGTTGAATCTGACTAGCTAAGTGGTGGTGGCCGATGCCCGGATTGGATTGCACTGAAAACGGCGTTGGCCACCACTGGTGGTATCAGGGACCTGGCTTTCAGCCTGCGCCTGGCAGACTCAACCGATCAGCAACCGAGCCTGCATCACATCAGCTTGTCCAGAGCCTAACGGAGCCAACACAGCGCAAGAGTTCGAAGCGTAAGGGTCGCAGAGGGGATCTTCCTAGTGAATAAGTTGAATCGAGCCGTACGGTCGCTCCAGCGAGAGAGGGGCGTGACCGGTTTAGAGACCGCTATCATCCTGATCGCCTTTGTGGTGGTCGCTTCCGTGTTCGCCTTCACGGTCCTATCCACCGGCATCTTCTCTGCCGAGCGCGGCAAGGAGACCATCCATGCAGGACTGAAGGGCGCAAGAAGCTCCCTGGAGATCAAGGGCGCGGTTGTCGCCAATGGAGTCAAAGACGTCACGTTGTCAACGGGGGATTCGGCGTGGACGGGTTCGACCAACGTCACCTCCACCTTGGATTCGACGGACAAGAAACAGGGGACTGGCAGCGCAGACCTGTTGCTGGACGCCAGCTTCACAACCGGCCTGGTCGCTTACGACGACCTGAGCACCACCGTGGACCTCTCCAGCATCGACACCATCCAGATGTGGGTCAAGTACGGCACCACCACATCCTCTGGGGACATAGAACTGGTGCTGGATGATACCGCCGGGTGTGGCAGCGTTCTGGAGAACATCGACTTTCCTCAACTTGCCGGCAGCACGTGGAATCTGATCACTCTGTCAATCTCTGACAACTCAGACATGACTGCTGTGAAATGCGTGGGTATCAACCTTGTCACTGATGACGGCTCACAGACCCTCAACGTGGACAATGTTGTGGCGAAGGGGCAGGCGACTTCACTACTGGTCACAGTGGTCAACGCTCTTGAGGGCGAACCTCTGGACATCAAGGAACCCAGCGACTCAGACAATAACGGGCTGACTGACTCTGACAGCGTTCATACCCTCACCGTCACGTACACCGACCAGAATCAGGTGATAAATGACATCTACTGGTCTTCCAGCTTGCTGGGCAAGGACGATGGAGACACATTGCTGGAGTCAGGCGAAAAGGCCGAATTGACCGTCACGCTGTCGGGCCTGTCCGGTTCCTATCCGGTCATTGAGGACACCAAATTCGAATTGGAAGTCCGGCCAGAGGCAGGCGGCACAATGCTGGTCCAGAGGACGATGCCCAGCGAGATTGATTTGGTGATGAACCTGCAATAGAAACACCGATTTCGGAGCGAAATAGCGATAGTGTAGCGTAAATGATTGTCTTGCTGACGGGGATTGGGATCAAATTGGTTGGGATGATTGTGTGTGGATGCCAGCATCAATCGGAATTACTCTCTTAGCTGAGGGCAGTGAATAACATGGTTAATCAACTCAATACGATGATCTGCAAACGAATCAACAACGAACAGGGCGTCACTGGACTTGAGACCGCCATCATCCTGATCGCCTTCGTGGTGGTGGCGTCCGTCTTCGCCTTCACGGTGCTGTCCACGGGCATCTTCTCCGCAGAGCGCGGCAAGGAGACCGCCCACGCAGGATTGAAGGGCGCGAGAAGCTCGATGGCTCTCAAAGGGTCGGTGATCGCCAACGGTATCACCAGCAAGAACCTATCCCTGGCTGACTCGGCATGGACAGGTTCCACCAATGTCACGTCCACAGCCGACACCACCGACAAAAAGGAAGGCTCTTCTAGCGCTGACCTGAGCATCGACACCAATTTCACAACAGGATTGCTGGCATACGACGATCTGTCTGCAACCGTGGACCTCTCCAGCATCGACTCGGTGAGAATGTGGGTCAAATACGGCACCACCACGGCATCAGGAGACATCGAGCTGATTCTTGACGACACGGCAGGGTGCGGCAGTTCCCTGGAAAACATCGACTTGCCGGTCCTCGTCGGCAGCGAATGGAAACTGGTCACTCTGAGCATAACCGACAATTCAGACATGGCCGCAATCAAGTGCGTGGGATTGAATCTGACGACCGACGACGGCAACCAGACGCTGAACGTGGACCAGGTTATCGCTCAAGGCCAGGCAACGACGATTCTGGTGACCGTCACCAACACGCTGGAAGGCGAACCAATCGACATCAGCGAACCGTCCGACTCCAACGCCAACGGACTGTCAGACTCAGACAGCACACACAGCCTCATCCTGACCTACACAGACAAGAACCAGGTTGTCAGCGATGTTTACTGGACCAAGACTTTCGTTGGGGCCAACGACAGCGACGAACTGTTGGAGTCCGGAGAGAAAGCCCAGTTGACCGTGACGCTGTCCGGCCTGTCCGGTTCATACCCGGTGATCGGAGACACAAAGTGGGACATTGAAGTCCGCCCGGAGGATGGAGGCACAATGGTGGTCCAACGCACCATGCCCGACCTCATCGACCTGGTGATGAACCTGAATTAGGATCATACATTCCGGGCCTGTCGTATCAGAAACCTATGAGGTGGCCATCGCTCCATTGGATTGAGCCATGAGAGCGTCGGCCACCTCGTTCTTTTTGATCTTCATCGTGTGGGTTCTTGGGAAATCGACATCGGGCCATACGCTGAACCCTCGTATTCGCTGATGATCTCCCAACTGAGAGTTGGCCCACTTCGTAATCTGGGAGGCCTGTTGCTGGTCGATGCCCGTGTAAACGGCGTGAACCTCTGTTCTGGATTCACGCGCCAGGCCGATCACGCAGGCGTCAGTGACATCCTCATGCCGCTTCAGCACGGTCTCGATGTCATCCGGAAACACGTTGAGTCCGCTGGGCAGGACGATCATGTCACGAGTGCGCCCTTGGATATGCAGGAGGCCATCGACGCTCAAAAAACCCTGATCGCCTGTCCTGTACCAGTCTCCATCAAAGACGGCGGCGGTCTGGCCCGGATCCTCCCAGTACCCCACCGTGACGTTGGGGCCGCGCACCTGAATCTCGCCATCATCGGCGATGCGCACCTCCACGCGGGGAAGAGGTCGTCCGGCGGAGTCGTATCTGGCGCTCTCCAGCGTGTGAGAGCTTATCACCGGAGACGCCTCCGTCGCTCCGTACCCTTGAAGGACCTGCACTCCGAGACTCTCCCACTTCGCCCCTAGAGCCGGGTCCAGGGCCGCGCCTCCCGAGATAATGTATCGTAACTGCCCTCCAAGCTGACTATGAACGCTCCCGAACAAACGACGACGCGCCCACACGGGAAGTTTCGGGGCCAGCTTCATCATCCACCGCCATACCCGTTCCTTGCCCTGCCGTTTCACCTCGCGCTCAATGCCGGTCATGAACAGGTCCAGAGCCTGAGGGACCAGCAGGAGCATCGTCACCTTGCGGTCTTTCAGTGTTTTGAACAGCGTCGCGGGCTGGCGGCTGGGTTCGTATGTCACGTTGGCCCCGGCGCTCAATGGCATCAACAGTCCGGCCATCTGTTCATACATGTGACTCAAGGGGAGAATGGACACCAGCCGGTCGGTGGCCTCGCCGGGCACAACCTGACGCGCTGACTGGAGGTTTGCCACCAGGTTGCGATGAGTCAGCATCACGCCCTTGGGAGTCCCGGTTGTTCCGGAGGTGAACATCACCTCCACTAGATCGTCAGAGTCGATCTCGACAGGTTCTGGGGATTTGAGACCTTCGCACTCCTCTTCCAGCACTTCCAGAATGCACTCCGGCGCATCCAGCTCGGCGGGCCGGTCAGGAGTTTCCAGGGACGCGAACACGAACTTGGGCTGAGTCCTGTCTACGACGCGCTGGACGAACTGATCGCCGCTGCGCATGTCCAGAGGAACGACAACAACCCCTGCCCTCAGACACCCGAAGAACGCCAGCGCCCAACGAGGGGAATTCGGCCCCCACAAAATGGCGCGGTCGCCCTTCTTCAGCCCGTGTGATTGCAACATCGCAGCAACCCGACCGGAGCCTTCCCATAAGTCGGCGTAAGACCACTCCCGGAACCCATCCTCAGCCTTGGCTAGCAACGCGGGACGAAGGCCTGACCTTCGAGCAATGCGCTCCAGAAAATCCACCAGCGTTCTATCTTGAGATTTTTGAGATGCCGAGTCCATGACATCCTCCATATTCTTGATTCAACTAGAACATGTTAGCGTCCGAGCGCGGCGGTAGGCAGGGGAATGTGGACTATTTATCGCTGGTGCATACTACCACCAGGCGCCTGAACGTGACGCCTTCAGGATGTCGCGTATGGACAGGACTCGCTCCGTGAGGGGACGCATGTCCAGATCGGTGGAGATTTGCGGGACTTCGTCCAGCATGGCGGTGGCTTTTTGGAAGTCTCCGGGTGCGTCGCGCTCCAGTAGCATGTCGGCGAAGTCGTGGAGCGACCCCACCGATTGAGGACGGGAATCGGCGCCAACAAGCCTCGAAGATGGTCGATTATATCGACGAGAATGTGTGCTGTTGGAGCCACAGGCGTAGGGTTGAGCCACGTTCTCCCGATACCGCTGGGGGCCTCGTCAGCGGCACGTGGAACAGGGAGCGGTTGCCTTCTCGGCAGATTCGAACATTGACTGTGAGCCCGGGATGGCAAACCGGACAGCTATGTGGCTCAGATGGTTGAATGTCTGACAGGATGGCGAACGCTGGAACTGCAATGTCCGGCGTTCGGGACGGACAGATAACGTTCAGATAAAGAGCGGAGCAGGGCCGAGGTCATGCGGCCTTTCCGATCCTGAATACTGTTCTGCCGCACACCGAGCACTTGCCACGGGTTGCAGGTCGGCCGTTTTTGAGGGTGACTTGTTCGGCATCGTTGACGTCTCGGTGGTCACGGCATTTGAGGCAATAGGCTTGCATAGTTCCCTCCAAAGGAATCAGCGTCGGAAAAGGTTAAGAACCGGAGCGGCGCAACGGAGGCCCCGTATCGCAGCACCTTCCCGTCGGAGATGTGATCACGGCATCTTGACGAGAAATGTGACCCAGAGACAGCGTCGAGGTATCAAGGCTTCAAGGGGTCAGATTGTTGGCTATTATATTAGTCTAAAACTCAAGTAGCAACCATTTTTGGCCCATATATTGTGGTTTGTTTTGAGAATACCAGCAGATATGGGAATTTTTGTTCATGATTCGAAGGTCATTCGCCATAATCGTCAACAAGACACAACCCACAATCTTGAATGGTTGTGTCTTGTGTAAACCGACGCCGTGCAGATGATACACATTGTCAGGCGCTCGCCTAATGTTCCCTGGTTAATATCAGGGCGCTAGTCTTCCACCCGATACACTTTGGCGGCGGTGTCGTGGAACATGCTGGCTCGCTCTGAAGCCGAGTAGCCGCCAGACAGCCTTTTGAAGGCGTTGTACATGACGTGGTAGGAGTAGCCCACCTTGTCCACAGGGAAGTTGCTCTCAAACATTGCGCGGTCTGGGCCGAACTTCTCGATGCAGTAGTTCATGAACGGGGCCATCGACTCGGCCAACTCCTCAGAGCCGATGGGGATGGCGCGGTCGTGCCAGTCCATCCCAGTGCGCGGCATGCCGACGCCGCCCAGCTTGACGTTGACGTTGGGACATTCGGCCACGGCGGCGATGCCCTCTCTCCAGGTCGGCAGCACTTCGTCGTCATTGTTGGCGTAGGGGCCGACTCTCAGCATCCCGCCGATGTGGTTCAGTATGATGGGCAGGTCGGGCACGGCTTTGGCGAAGTCGGCAAGTTCCTTTAGTTGAGGGAAGTACAGCCACGCCTCAAAGGACATGCCCATGCGGGCCAGAACTCTTGCGCCCGCTCGGAAGTCGTCGTTAAGCAGTTGGCCTTCGATCTGGTGAGCGGCGGTGTTCTCGACGTTGGGGTGAGGGTCGTAGGTCACCGAGTGGCGGATGCCTCGGAATCGGTTGGGGCTTGCGGTTTGCAGAGCCTCAAGGACTGGCTCGACACGGTCTCCCAGATTCAGGTTGGCGTGGCCGACGAGGGCCGCCGCTATCCTGGTGGGGCCGTACAGACCGCTGGCGCTGGCGGCGGCAAGACCCTGGACGAACTCAACCTCGCCAACTGGTTTCATTTCCTCTGGGCCGTCGGCTCGGTACATCGAACGGGCCTCGATGAACACGGTCGATTTCACGTTGTGCCCAGAGTTGACGTCAGCGGCTAACTCGTGGAGCAGGTAACGCTGGTAAGGAATGCGCTGGGTGCGAAAGTCCCAGAAGTGGTGGTGCGGATCGCAGATGGGTATATCCGGCTCGAGGGTTTCTTCCTGAGTCAATGCGAGCCAGTCGTTGCCTCCGTATGGCATAATTGCGCCTCCCTTGCAGTGTTTGGAGGCCAAATCATATCACAACGTTCATGTCTGATTGCCAGACTTCCGAACGTGGCGTAGCCACTCGCCAACGCAATTTTAATCATCCCTTACTGGCGCCTCTTCACGGTAGTACTCCATGCCAAGGTGTGTGATCTGGTCTTCGCCCATCAGCCACCGAAGGGTGTTCTTGAGCTTGGTCTGCTGGATGAACAGATCATGCTCCGGATACACGGTGGAAGAGTGCTGAGGACTCTTGAAATAGAAGGACAACCACTCCTGAATTCCGCTCAGGCCGGCGCGTTTGGCAAGGTCCAAGAACAACACCAGGTCCAGAGCCAGCGGCGCCGCGAGGATGGAGTCCGAGCACAGGAAGTTGATTTTTATCTGCATCCGGCGGCCAATCCAGCCGAAGAGGTCAATGTTATCCCAACCTTCTTTATTATCCCCGCGGGGCGGGTAGTAGTTGATTCGGACCTTGTGGTACGCATTGCCGTAGAGGTTTGGGTACATGTCGGGTTGGAGGATGTACTCGAGCGCACCTAACTTGGACTCTTCCTTGGTTTTGAAGTTCTCTGGTTCGTCGAGGACTTCGCCATCGCGGTTGCCGAGAATGTTGGTCGAGAACCAGCCATCCATGCCCAGCATTCTGGCCTTCAGCATCGGGGCGATCACCGTTTTGACGAGGGTCTGACCGGTCTTGAAGTCCTTTCCGCAGATGG
>JASLRP010000072.1 GCA_030743915.1 SAR202 cluster bacterium
GCCGGTCACGACCCCAACTATGGGCACAGCTTCGAAGGACCGCAGTTTCTTCCCATTTACAACGCCCTGTTGCGATTTGATCCGTGGGTAGGTGTTGCCGGCGCAATTGAAGGCGACCTGGCCGAGACCTGGAGCATATCCTCGGACGGTCTGGCGGTGACATTCAATCTGCGCGAGGGCGTCAAGTTTCAGGACAATCCAAACCTGCCATCCCTGGTCGCCGCCAAGGTCTCCGGCGACGAGTTCACCTGTGAAGACGCAAAAGCCAGCCTGGATTTTGCCATCAATCCTCCCTCCGTGTTTACAAACGAAGGACTGGGCCACACCGGCCCAAAGGCGGCCCTCGGTCACATGAGCGCCAACTCCTGCCCCGATGGAGACCTGGGGCACACCTTCAAGGTGGAATTCGATGCTCCGCTGGCCAGGACGATCGCCCAGTTCGCCGGCGCCAGAGGGATGCCCAACAACATGGATAAGGACTTCTTGGACTGGCTGTATGAAAGCTGCGTGACGTGCCTGGACTACACAACCCCTGAGAACTACCTGCGCAGCTCCGGCACTGGGGCATTTGTGCCAACAGAATTCCAGCCAGACGTCCTGACCAAAGTGCGGCGTAACCCGACTTACTTCAGGGACGGCCTGCCTTTGTTAGACGGCATGGACCAGTTCATCATCACGGACGGCGCCGCACGATTCACCGCGCTGCTGACAGGACAGATTGACTACTTTGGCGAGGGAAGCGCATCCCTCCTGGCCAGTCAGGTGGAACAGATCCAGCAGAGCTACAGCGACGAGATACACGTCGAGCCGGTCCTGCATTCGTGGGGCAAGGGCATTCAAATCAACATGAACCGCGATCCCTTCGATGACGTCCGAGTAAGGCAGGCCATGCATCTTGCAATCGACCGGGATGCGTGGGTGGACTTCAATCTCGCTGGAGACATCCCCGGAGTGATGCGCCCGACCAACTGGATGCCTCCTGGTACGGGCTGGGCATTGCCAGATGACGAGTTAATGTCGCTTCCTGGCTGGCGCAGAGGAGTCGGCAAAGACGCCGACATCGCCGAGGCCAACCGCCTGCTGGATGAAGCATTGGGCGATGGAGTCAGGTTCGACATCGAATGCATGGCCCAGAACTCTCAGATATACATCGACGGCTGCCAGTTCTTCCAGGACCAGATGAAGAATAATCTGAACGTCGATGTGACCACGGCCTTCGTCGATTCCGGGACTCAAACCGACAGAGGCATCAACGAGGACTACGACGCGCATTTCGGTTCTAAAGTAACTACCAACGTGGGCGACCCGGACGACTATTACTACCTTTCCGTGGTCCCAGAGACTGAGAGTTACTACTACAAAAACACCGGCGCCTTCAATGCTCATCCCGATTGGGCAGCAGAGCTTGAGGCGATGGTGCGCGCTCAATCAGGGGAATTGGACGTCTCAAAACGGCAAGACCTGGTCCGCGACATAGAGCGCAAACTCGCCACAGAATATTTCTTCCAGATTCCGTTCCCGTGGACTTACATATTCCCCGCGTGGTCGAAGGATGTCAGAGGTTGGACTCTCGGCCCGTTCCCGTCCCAGGTCAAGTGGGCCCAGTGGGAGAGGGCCTGGTTGTCGAGATAACCAGAGATGGTAATTCCGCCCAACCGACGATTTCAACAAGCGCTTCTAGCGCAACGAAATTTAAGGACAATACAAAAAGGCAAGAGAGAAATTAGCATGTTTACCAGACACACAAAACTTCGCAGCGTCATTATTGCGGTGGCCATGCTCGCGATTGTTGGCGGCGCGGTCTTGGCGGCGGTTGTGGTCACCAACAGCGTGTCTGCCACTGTCACCGTTCAGGTGACCGCGCCCGATGGCGTTGAGATTTACCTGGACGAAGGTTTGACTCAAGTCGGTGATCTGATTGACTTTGGAGACGTCAACGCGGACGTTTTCGGGACCACCGACGGTGATCCTCCGGCGGTGCCTGTTTGGATCAAAAACGTGTCGTTCAGCGACATCCGTCTGTCTCTCAGCGACGACTTCCCCCACGGCGATGTCAGATTCCAGGGCCGCACAACCAACCCAATTCTGCTGCCCGACCAGACGCTCGCCGGAGTCTTTTTACTGGAGTTCGCTCAGGGCGTTGACGGGACGTTCAACTTCGCAGTCGCGGTCGAGGCTGAAGGGCCTTTGGGCATTCCCGATCCCTCAGGTTCCGTAACCATCGCGGTCAGCTCCGTCAACTCTCCCAACGGCTTGCCGCGGTTCTGTTCTGCTGGATGTTCTGAGACCATCTATCTTTCGGGCATCACCGAAACACTTTTCAATTCTTTGGCCAACTCAGACGGCACAGTCACAACCGAGCCAATGCTGGCCCTCGACTTCACCCTCGACCCAAGCCTTGAGTTTGGCGACTTCACCCTGCGAGAAGGCGTGATGTTCCATCGTGAAGCAGGCGAGATGACGGCCGAGGACGTAGCCTTCAGCTTCAACGATGCCAATGCTGTGACCAGCCCAGGGTCCATCCATGGTCAGGCCGGCGATTTTTCGCCCCTGATCCAGTCTATGGAAGCCATTGACACCCACAAGGTGCGCCTGAATTACCGGAACTATGACAGCCGTGGAATGCTCCACCGCTTCAGCATGTTCTGGCAGTCCGCGGGCATCGTGTCCAAGAATGTTTTCGACACCGTTGGCGTAGAGGGCATGCAGGACCTCTACATTGGAACGGGAGCGTTCGTGGCCGATGAATGGACCCCGGGTAATGGCATCTACCTGACCGCCAATCCCAACTACTGGGGCATTGAGGACGGCCTTGGCCCATACCTCGATAAGGTCAACTGGTTGCAAGTCCCAGAGGGAGCAGTTCGTCGGACCATGCTAGAGACCGGCGAGGTTCAGATCGCTCAGGCGCCTACGAAGGACCTTACTGATTTGATCGCAAAGGGATTCGAAGCCCAGAAGGGCGGGTTGCACAATGTAATCCGCGACATCTCCTTCACGGGCAACTATTGGGAAGCTTTCGGAGCGTTGTCCGGCGCCGCTTTGGAGCGAAACCGCGACATCTCCAAACCCTGGGTGGGCAACCCTTTCGAGAACGGTGACGAGTACGACGAGAACACGCCCTCAATGCAAAACGCCCGCAAGGTTCGCACCGCTTTTGCATGGGCCATCGAACGTGAAGCGTTGGTCGAGAGCATTACCGATGGTCTGGGATTCGTCAACCATCAGGCTTACCTTTCGACTAATAATCCCAACTATCTCCAGGAGTGGAGTTGGGGGACAGACTTCGCCAAGGCCACACAACTCATGGCCGACGCCGGACAGTCCGACGGGTTCGAAATGGACGTATGGGTCGGCACGGGTGAGTTGGGCTCGAGTTATGATCGAAAGTGGTGTATGGAGAGGATGAGAGAGGTGGCGTATCCTGCTGGATAAACTAACAAACACAATCCAGCAAAGGAGGATACGCCATGAGCAAGGATACGACGACACAAGCCCCAAATCCAGAGGATGG
>JASLRP010000073.1 GCA_030743915.1 SAR202 cluster bacterium
AAGTTCGTGAGCGCCGCCGCCCGCGCCGTGGAGGACGGCATCCCCGTCGTGCTGGCGACTCGATCTCCGGCCGGCAGGGTAATCATCACCCCTCGCAAGGAGGAGCAGGGCTTCATCGTCTGCGACAATCTGTCGCCTCAGAAGGCCCGAATCCTGCTCATGCTGGCCCTGGCGAACACAAGCGACAGAGAGTCCATCCAACAGATGTTCTACGAGTTCTAAGAACGGCCAGGGCGATCCATCATTCGGCTATTCTGAGGAAAGTCCGGAGAAACTAGTTGAAAGTGCATCCGCGGTTGGAGCCTGTCACCATATGAGTTGGAGTTTCTCCAGCTTCAGATAAATCTCCCTATCAGGATCGTGCACATTCAACACCGCACGAGAGGAGACCGGATCGCGGCCCCCTTGATGCAGTTCTGGGCTTTATGGACCTCTTGCAAAGTTATGGGTTCGTGGGGTTACACGGGCGCTCTCGCTTTCTCGTAACCCACGCACAATATGAGGTCAAATCGGTTGCGCCTCGAAACCTACCACCAGTTCTCCCAACAGTCAATCACTCGGAATACAACATCATTGAACGTGCTTTCGTGGATATCATTGCTTTCGTAGTCGTGAGGGTATATCATGCTGACACTTTATTTCGTCTTATTAAAGCACTGTAATGTTGAAGTTGATTACTAAATTACTCTCAGGCGACTGTTGACTCTCTGATTGCTCTGATTCATAGATGGTATGGCCACACTGGCCTGTAATTCCATCACATTGCGAGCGCACCCCATGCCACAAGCCTGATGTTGCGAAATTATCAGCCAAGACCATCGTAGCGACAGTCTGAAATCCAGCGGAGGCGCATTATGTCATCATCTACTCCATCTGCTCAGAATATGAGACGTGGCATAGTGGTGGTCCACGGCATGGGCAGGCACGACCGCGGAGATAAACTGGCTGAAGTTGTCAATCCGATTGTGCGCGTGCTTCAAGAGCGCGGCTGCGATGTAGATGTGGATTCCGATATCAATTATCGGGCCAATCAAAAAGACCAGCGCCCTGCAAAGATTACATTGGAACTGAAGGATCTCCGCGACGACGAAGGCAACCCTCAATCGCAAACGTGGGTATTCAAAGAAGCCTACTGGGACGCGGTTTTGCCTGATGTCAGCCACGGAGACATCATCAGATGGGCATGGCAGTCTGGGCTACGAATGTTCACTGAGGTTGTGGCAGCGATCGCCAATCCCGTTTATCGAGGGGTAGGAGACCGTCCAAACAAACATAAGGCTAAACAACCGCCCGATTCCGCCGTCCGCATCAACCCACTTATCGAGCTTTGGTGGGGGTTGCAGTCGGTCGCTTTGCTCTTCGCCTACATCGTCGTAATGCTGCTTGCGCCATTGATTGTGTTCGGCGCGTGGCTTGTACACTCGATTCCCTTTCCTCCGTTCTTGCCCAGCCAATTCAACGTGGCAGACATGCTGGAGAAGGCTCTCGGGGGCCTCATTGTGAGCATCGGAGATCTGTTGCAGTACGTGGACAATGAGGTTTGGGCTTCGAATATCCGAGGAGAGTTCGAGGAAATCTTGGCGCCGATGCTCGCAGGTTCTGAGCCGTATGACAGCGTCACCATCATCGCGCATTCAATGGGGAGCGCTATCGCCTATGATGCCCTCAGCGTTAATGGCGGGGTGGGCGATAAGTTGGAATGTCCCATAGACCGACGTCTTACGTTGGTCACGTTGGGACAGGCCATTACTCGAATGACTGATATGGCCGAAAGCAGCAGAACCAACCCAGCAGCGAACGGGAAATTCCGATGGATGATTCATCCAAAAGTGCATTGCAAGAACCCACAATCCAACTTCTACTGGCTTAACATATACGCTTCATCTGACCCTGCAACAGGGCGTAGTCTGCCTGACAGCTTCTACGACGATGCGGGCCTGAACACGACCGACAACGATGGATCAGTAAAACAGAGACGCGTGCTGAATCTGGAGACACCAACACGGGACCACAGCGCATACTTTCGCAACAGAGAACTGGTAGTTCCGCGCCTGATTCGAGCTATCAACGCAGGAAACCATCTCAAGAACAATGCCCAAAACCTCTCTGAAATCAAGCCTGACGAGATAACCAGGCGATACAATGCGGTCGGGATAATATCGTTTCTGAGGATTGTGGTCGCGATATTGTTGATTGCGCACACAGTCCTGGTCTACATTTCTGTCTCCTGGCGAACAAAGCCGTGGGAACTCCTGAGTGAGATAGCCCCAGGCGTTTTTGAGGGCTTCGAAAAGACATTGACCGACAACTTCCTGAATTTGAATCTGCTGAGCGCAGGCCAGGCTCTAGTGGCTCTGTTCATTGGATTCGTAATCGTGATAGGGGTGTACCGGGCCATCAGACATTGGTTCTGGGTAGACCTGAAGTAGAGAGCGCCCACGACAACACATTCTTCCGCCAGTACATCCTTCCTGATATAATCTGGCAAGCCGAAAACAAGCTGGAGGGATGGGCATGACAACAGAAGCCAAGTTGAACCTGAAGAAGAAGAGCGCCGTCGTCACCGAAGGACCAGACCGAGCCGCCGCGAGAGCCATGCTCCGAGCTGTCGGGCTCGATGACGATGACATGAACAAGCCCTTTGTGGCGGTCGCGAATCTGGCCTCCGACGTTACCCCCTGCAACGTCCATCTGGACAGGCAGGCTCGCAAGGTCAAAGAGGGCCTGAGAGCCGCAAACAGCGTGCCCTTCCTCTTCGGCACCATCACCATTAGCGACGGCATCTCCATGGGCACCGAGGGCATGAAGGCGTCCCTGGTCAGCCGCGAGGTCATCGCGGACTCCATCGAGACCGTGACGTTCGGCGAGAGCATGGACGGCCTGGTCGTCGTGGCGGCGTGTGACAAGAACATGCCCGGCGCGATGATGGCCATTGCCCGGCTCAACGTCCCTTCCATCTTCGTTTACGGCGGATCCATCATGCCCGGCAACTGGAAGGGCAAGGACATCAACGTCCAGGACATGTTCGAAGCCATCGGAGCCTACTCCCAGGGCAAGATCGACCTTGACGAGCTTATCGGCATGGAGCGCGTCGCCTGCCCAGGCGAGGGCGCATGCGCGGGGATGTTCACCGCCAACACCATGTCATCGGCCATCGAGGCGATGGGCATGTCGATCCCCGGCGCGGCGTCGGTCCCAGCAATCGATTCTCAAAATGACCAGATAGCCTTCGACTCCGGCGAGGTGATGTACAGCCTGCTGGAGAATGACCTTAAACCCCGCGACATCATGACCCGCGAAGCCTTCGAGAATGCCATCCGCGTAGTGCTGGCGATGGGCGGCTCAACCAACGCGGTTCTGCACCTGCTGGCCATCGCTCACGAGGCCCAGGTGCCTCTGGAAATCGACGACTTCGACCGTCTCAGCCGCACGACTCCCTATCTAACCGACCTTCGACCCGGCGGTCGCTATGTCATGGCCGACATGCACAAGATGGGCGGCGTTCCCGTGGTGATGAAAGAGCTTCAGAAAGAGGGCCTGCTCCACGAAGATGCCATGACCATCACGGGCAAGACCATCGGCGTGAATCTGGAAGCGTTCCACGACGAGCCTGAGAGCCAAGTGGTGCATCCGATTTCCAGGCCCCGCAGCGCCACAGGCGGCCTGGTTATCCTCAAAGGAAATCTGGCCCCGGAAGGCGCCGTGATGAAGGTCGCAGGAACCAAGCACCTGACCCACAAAGGCCCGGCCAAGGTCTATGACGGCGAGCGCGCCGGATTCGAGGCGGTCACTCGCAACGAAATCGACCCTGGCGATGTTGTGGTCATCCGATACGAAGGCCCCAGAGGCGGTCCCGGAATGCAGGAGATGCTGGCTGTCACAGGCGCCATCATGGGCACCGATCTGGGCGACGACGTTCTGCTGCTAACCGACGGTCGATTCTCCGGCGCGACCCACGGCCCGATGATTGGCCACATTGCTCCAGAGGCGGCGCTGGGAGGCCCAATAGGGCTGATCCAAAACGGCGACATCATCACTCTGGACGCCGAGACCCGCGAACTGAGCGTCGATATATCCGACGAGGAGATGGCCGAACGGGCCAAGGCCTGGAAGGCCCCTCTTCCCAACTACACCACCGGCGTGATGGCGAAATACGCCAAGCTGGTCTCGTCGGCATCACAGGGCGCGGTCACGACGTAGCGGCTCAATTACACTGTATGAACCAAGCAACGGGGGACTCATCGAGTCCCCCGATCTGTATGAATAGATTTGCCTCTGGCGATCAGGACTCGCCATTCTGAACGGACGTGAAGAATCTGGTGTCAGCAAGGCAACGGCTGTGTTGCACGCAACCAGATGCTTCGCCTCGACTCAGCATGACGCATGGAAGTCGCGTCACGCGCTCTCAGTTCGAAGAATATGAAAAACCCGTTTCGAGGAACCAAATGGTACACATGGGTGATAATCTTCATCACCGCGTCCCTTTTGTTTTCCCGGTCCATCCCGATGTTTGCGCCGATCTTCTCAGGAGGCGGTGATTCACATCCCTCAGAGACCGCCACTGTGGTCAGAGTCATCGACGGTGACACGATAGAGGTCGATCTGAACGGGTCGCGATACAGAGTTCGGTACATCGGCATGAACACTCCCGAAACGAACCATCCCAGTCGCGGACTCGAATTCTACGGGGCGGAGGCGTCGGAGCGGAACCGCCAACTGGTGGAGGGCAAGACCGTCCGCATGGAGCGCGACGTGTCGGCAACTGATCAATACGACCGACTGTTGAGATACGTCTATGTGGACGACGTGATGGTCAACGCCACGCTGATAACCGAAGGTTATGCCGTCGCGTCTGCCTACGATCCAGACACAAAATTCGCGAGCCGATTCGAAAAATTCCAGAAAGAGGCGATGGAAGATCGCCGAGGCGCATGGGCCACCAGCCCGGCCCTGGCCGAGGCATGCGACCCGTCATATCCAACCATCTGCGTTCCCCAGGACGCCGATCCGATGACCTGCGACGACATCCCATCGACACCGTTCCCGACTCTGCGCCCAGACCCTCACGGCTTCGACCCTGACGGCGACGGGCTGGGATGCGATGGGTAAGGTCCAATTTAGGAGTCTTAGAGTTCGGTCGTCTTTCCCGATATACGCCCGGGATTCCTCATTGCGACGGGCCACGGCTCCTCTTCATACTTGTGCCCCAGCACCCACGGTCTGTCACTGGAATTCCCATTTTCCTTCTCATCCGCATCACGCAGCAACACGCTCTGATGGACGATCGGTTTCCCAAGGCTTGCTGAGTCCCAGCCTCGAACTTTCCGCCTGAAGAACATTCCAGGCACGCCCGAGCGGGAGTCGTGTATCTTGCCATTGTGGTCCGGTTTCACATCGACCGTATTATGGGGATAGAGCAGTAGATCGTGATCCAAGGCCTCAGAGACCATCCAGGTCAGGGCGATGTCTGACAACTTCTGGTCCTTGTAGCCGCCGCCGACATCGGTGTGAACGCCTCTGAACCAGACCTGCTTCATGGTTTGATAGGATTTGAGTTCCTTTTTCCATAGTGTTGGGTGGAACGTAAGGCGCTCGTCATCGATAGACAGCGCATGGCGCGCATGCTCAACAGACTCGCTGAGTGTGAGGTCTTGGAACTTGTGACGCCAAAATGGAACTGCGTTCACCAAAAGATCGACAGACTTGATGGGAATTCCCAGGGCCGCCACCGTGTCCCACACGCCCAGGAATTTGACTTTCGCCCACATGGTATGGTGACGATTGACGAACGCATCCGCTCGTTCTTTCCGTTTTCTCCGGCGCCTGTAGATTTTGTAGGCGCGACCTATGAGTTCGGGACGTGACCTGGGCAGTATCCCGAATAGATCGATGAAGTTCGACAGGCTGCGCATCGTCGTTGCGCCACGACTGAAACCAAAGAGATATATCTGATCACCGGCGTTGTATTCGTTGAAAATGAACTCGTAGCAGTCACGGATGTTTCTCGATATTCCGGCGCCGAACGCGCTGCCCGTGGCTTTTCGCCAGCCCATTCCGAGGCCGCGGTCATAGTATGCAACCTGACGGTCTGTTCGGTCCTCAATCATGTTGAATAGCTTGTACACGTTGCTGTTATTCCCGATGCCACCCTCTTGTCTGGTGCCGTCAGAAAATACGACTATGTTCTTGCTCAACTTGCATCCCTCCCGTCAGTGGCTATGCGAAATGAAATGACCGTAAAGATATCTTGGCTTAGTCGTTGTCTCCCATCATGATTGGGGAACGTTTCCAACTGTGAAATCGTCCGACAAGGCACATGGATTAAACGAGGACAGCTAGATTGCTATTCCCTTTTCAAATTCATCATTCTCTGGCTTTCTCGCGGACATTGGATTGAAAGTCATTACTCTAACACATCGACAATTGATCGAACACGTATCCCAACAAGACAAATCTCGAACCCCCCTCGACGAATTGGAGCGACCTCTCTTTGTGTCCTGCAATTCCGCAAAGTACAATGGCGGCACTCTGAATCAGGCGGACGCCAATGACCAACGAACAATCGAACCCTCTTAAACCCATCAGCGACCCCATATCCACCGACTACCGGCTCACCGGGAACCGAGCGATGCTCCACGGAGTTGGGTTGTCCGACGACGATCTGGACAAGCCCTTCATCGCCATTGCCGACCTGGGGAGCGATGTCACTCCTTGCAACATGCACCTGCACCGCGTGGCGAACTCTGCCCGTGAGGGAGTCCGAGCCGCGGGCGGTGTGCCTTTTACCTTCGGTACAATTACCGTCAGCGATGGCGTGTCGATGGGCCACGAGGGGATGAAAGCGTCGCTGGTCAGCCGGGAGGTTATCGCCGATTCCATCGAGACGGTGTGCTTCGCCGAGCGGATGGATGCGGTTATCTCGGTAGGCGGCTGCGACAAGAACGGCCCCGGCTCGCTGATGGCTATGGCGCGGCTGAACATCCCTGCGCTGTACGTCTATGGAGGCTCCATCAACACCGGGCGTTACCAGGGCCAGACCATCAACGCTCAGGACGTTATGGAAGGCGTCGGCACATATTTGGCAGGCGACATATCCCTCGAAGAACTCCGAGGGATGGAGCGCGTCGTCTGTCCCGGCGAGGGTGCCTGCCCCGGCATGTTCACCGCCAACACGATGGCAACCGCCGCCGAAGCGCTGGGCATGGCCGTCCCTGGTTCGGCGTCGGTTCCGGCGGCGGACTCTCGAAACATGCAGGGAGCGAGAGCGGCCGGCGCTGTGCTGGTCAACGCCCTGCGAGAGGGTATCCGACCCCGCGATGTCATGACTCGCCGAGCTTTCGAAAACGCCATCGTGGTCGTCTTGGCCCTCGGAGGCTCCACCAACTCGATTCTGCACCTGATTGCCATCGCTCACGAGGCGGGAGTCCCCCTGGACCTGGACGATTTCGACCGTCTGAGCCGCACGACTCCGTACATCGCCAACCTCAAGCCCGGCGGCCAGTATGTCGTGGCCGACGTCGATGCAGTCGGAGGCATGCCGATGGTGCTGAAGGAGCTTCTCGACGCCGGACTTCTCGATGGCGACGTTATGACGATGACCGGCAAAACGATGGCCGAGAACCTATCCAGCGTCACAGCAACGCCCGATGGCAACGTGATCCGTCCCGTCTCCAACCCCCGCAGTCCCACTGGCGGGCTGGTCGTGCTGAAGGGCAATCTGGCCCCAGAGGGCGCAGTCATGAAAGTCGCTGGAACAGGACATCTGAAGCATGAGGGCCCGGCCCGCCTGTTCAACAGGGAGTACGATGCGTTCAACGCCGTAGCGAACGGCGAGATCAAGTCCGGAGACTCGGTGGTCATCCGTTACGAAGGCCCTGTGGGAGGCCCCGGCATGCAGGAGATGCTGTCGGTCACCAGCGCCATCGTCGGCGCGGGTCTGGGAGACAGCGTAATGCTGCTCACCGACGGGCGGTTCTCCGGCGCCACCCGTGGCCCGATGATCGGCCACGTCGCTCCGGAGGCGGCGGTGGGCGGCCCCATAGCTCTCATAGAAGAGGGCGACATCCTGGTCATGGACGTGGAGCGCAGAGAGTTGAGCGTGAAACTCTCCGAGGAGGAGCTTGCCCAACGACGGGAGCGCTGGACGCCCAGACCTCCCAACTACACCGCCGGAGTGCTGGCGAAGTACGCCCGTCAGGTCTCCTCGGCCTCACGGGGCGCGGTGACGACATAGTCTATCAACAAACGTTACACCATCAACTTGCAAACAGGGGCAAAACATTTGACCTCCACAAGCGATTCAGTTCAGGATCATTACGCGGTTAACAACCTGGGGCAATCAATCCTCGATACTCTCAAGAGCATTGGCAAGGACATCAACGCCCTGACTCCGACAGACCTGGCTCCAGTGGACGCGTTCCACCTCCGGGGCAGAGAGTCCACCATTGAGCTTGCTCGACAGGTCCGCCTCGACTCCGAGCGCCACGTTCTGGATGTCGGAAGCGGCATCGGAGGCTCTGCCCGCTATCTGGCATCAGAGTTCGGGTGCCGTGTGACCGGGTTGGACCTGACCCAGGACTACTCCGATGTCGCGACCATGCTCTCTGGCCTGACCGGTCTCGGAGATTCGACGACTTTCCAGCAGGGCAGCGCTCTGGAAATCCCCTTCGACTCGGAAACCTTCGATGTCGTGTGGACTGAGCACGCGCAGATGAACATCTCCGATAAAGAGACCTTCTACTCTGAGATCGCCCGTGTCCTGAAACCCGGCGGACTGCTGGCGTTCCACGACATATTCCGAGGAGAGTCGGAGAGCGTCGATTTTCCGGTTCCCTGGGCAGGCGACCCTTCCATCAGCTTCCTGGCTCCACTTGGCGAAGTGGAGCAGATTCTACGAAATAATGGCCTGCATCCACGCCACTGGGACGATGTCACGCAGAAGTCTGTGGAGTGGTTCCGCAAAATGGCAGCGAACGCCCGAACTCAAGGTCCGTCACCATTGAGCCTGCGGCTCGTAATGGGTGACGATATCGCCGCCAAGATTCAAAACTTCGCCAGAAACTTGGAGCGCGGCAGCATCGCGGCTGTGCTGGCAGTACTGGAGAAGATGGAGTAACCGAAGATTTAACCCGCTTTCCCAAATGACATATTAGGAGCAACGAAACATGCAGGTCGCACAAGTAGAAACAATCCTCGCTGAGGACAAGTGGCTGCTGGTGAAGGTCACCACAGATAACGGCATCGTCGGAATCGGAGAGGCGGGACTTCACGGCGTCACGGAAGCCGCCGAGGCCGCCGTCACCACCTTCGGACGATATCTGGTGGGCAAGGACCCTCTTCAGATTGAGCACCACTTTCAGTACATGTATCGGTTCTCCCACTTTAGGGGCGCCGCCGTGGGCGGGGCCATCAGCGCGCTGGACATCGCCCTGTGGGACATCGCAGGCAAACACTTCGAGGCTCCGGTCTACCAACTCATGGGAGGCAAGGTGCGGGACAAGGCCCGCGTCTATATGCACGTGGGCGGCGACTCTGTAGAGGACCTTTACGCCAGCGCAAAGGCCGCCGCTGACGACGGATTCACCGCAGTCAGGTTCACCCCTTTCGTCGAGACCGGCGAGGCGCAGTACTACAACCAGCGGTACTCAAGAATGCTGTCCGAAGCTGTGGAAAGGGTCGCGGCTGTGCGGGAAGCCGTGGGCAACGACGTTGACCTGTGTGTCGAAATTCATCGCAGGCTGGGAATTCCCGAAGCCATCCAGTTGGGCCGCGAGATCGCCGAGTTCCGTCCCTTCTTCTACGAAGATCCGACCACTCCCGACTCCAACGAGAGCATGGCAGAGATCGCCCGGAATATCCCCATACCAATAGCCACAGGGGAGCGCCTGCATACCATGTGGGAGTTCCGAGAGCTTCTTCAGCAGAGGGCGTGCAGCTACATCCGTCCCGATGTCTGCATCGCCGGTGGCTTGACCCACACAAAGAAGATCGCCGCCGTGGCCGAGTCGTTCAACATCGGAGTCATCCCTCATAACCCGTTGACGCCCATCAGCACCGCTGCCTGCGTCCAAATCGACGCCTGCATCCCGAACTTTGTCCTGCAGGAGTACACCGGCGAGGATAAGCCGCCCAAGAGCGAGATGGTCAAAGAGCCCCTCCACCTGGAGAACGGCTACCTGACCATACCGGACAGGCCGGGCATCGGCGTTGAGATCAATGACGAGTTCTTCGCCACTCACGAGTACAGTCCCCGCCCCATCGACACGCCTCTCCGAGAGGACGGCTCAGTGGCGGACAGGTAGGGTACGAGACAGTCAGGTTTTCAGGATGGCGTCAGCAGGCGTCCCCAGCCTCGCCATACTGAGTTGAGGCGAGGCATCTGGTCGCGTGAAGATCAATCGTTGTATTGTTGACGACCAGATTCTTCCGTTGCGACTTCAGAATGGCGAATCCTGACACCTGAAAACCTGAAACAAAAGAAACGGCCCGCTGTCATGCTCTGACAGCGGGCCGTTTGGCAAAAGGGAAGGGACGAATTAACAGGTTTGCCAGCTAGACTGGCGAGGAGGTCATCTCTCGGTCGATGGCCTGGAATATGTCGTCAGAGGACAGAATGCCCACCAGAGTGTCGTTCTGGATAACTGGGAGGTTGTCGAAGTCCTGGTCGATAATCAGGATAGAGGCGTCTCCGAAGTGGAGGTCTGGCGAGACGGTCTGAGTTTGAGCGGTCATGTGTTCGGCCACGCGACACTCCGAGGCGATGTGCCCATTGATCAGGCATCCCAGAGCCATGTCGCGGTCGGTGATGATACCCTTAACACCCTCCGCGCTCAACACCACCAGACAACTGACGCCTGAGTCTTTCATCAGTTGGGCCGCGTCCGCGATACTTGTCTCGATGCCAACGCTATGAGCGTCGGCGCTCATCAGTTCACTTACATCCACGGCATAACCTCTCTGGGGACTGGTTTCTATCCACTCTCGGGCGCCATCATGTCTAGCGCTCATCTTGTGATTTCGTTCACTATCATAACCCCCAAATGTTAAGCAGGCGTTAACCGGGTGTTACAGTTGTGTAAAATTCTCGGACCAGATCCATGTCCAAGACCTGCTCGAAAATGAGCCTATCGAGTCGGCCTGGATACGTACAGCTTCCGCGCTCCAAGACCGACGAGAAGGACGCCGA
>JASLRP010000074.1 GCA_030743915.1 SAR202 cluster bacterium
CCATCCTCTGGATTTGGGGCTTGTGTCGTCGTATCCTTGCTCATGGCGTATCCTCCTTTGCTGGATTGTGTTTGTTAGTTTATCCAGCAGGATACGCCACCTCTCTCATCCTCTCCATACACCACTTTCGATCATAACTCAGCTTGGCCTGCAGCCATCCGCCAGGTGGTAAGTTGGACGAACTGATTTGCATCGAAACTAAAGTAGAAGTCGTTGGCTTGGCCTGCCCCTTCAAGAGTCTGCGAGAAAATCGCCAGGCCGACCACTCCCACCACCAGCAACGGCAACAGAATCCGGCTCATCGTTTCTATGGACCCAATTCCGTTCCACATTACTACGAGGACGAGAGCAGCCACGGCCAAAAAATACCCTAACGAAGAGAAACCCGATGTAAATTCGTCAAATGTTCCCAAGCTACCGCGTATTGCATCGACCGTGTACCCCAGAGTCCAACCGGTCACGACAAAGTAGTAGCTCATGATTGCTACTGTAAGCGCGATGAGAAACCAGCCGATCCACGGTCCCCATTTCCTGTTGATGTGGCGGAATGTGCCAACTGGTCCTCGTTCGGTTAGATTGCCTGCGCTCGCTTCCAACACCATAATGGGAAACCCAATAGCCAGAATGCAGATCGCATAGGCGACAATAAAGGTTCCGCCCCCGTTCTGACCCACCATGTACGGGAACCTCCAGATGTTCCCCAGTCCGACAACTCCCGCTATCGACGCGATAACATATACTCGCTGCGACGACCAGACCGGTCGGTCCTGCGTGCCGGTCGCGGTCTGGTTCATCTCAGATGTCGTTTTCGGACTCTCCATTGATTAGGTCTCGATCCTTTTCTTAGCGGGGCTGTCCCTAATTACGGGGGCATGGTCAGAACACCCTATGTTCGCGGCAACGCCTTTGATTACGAGCGTTGTGGAGTTGCCGTGAACCATCAGGTTCCCGACTACCTTCGAAATCCCGTTGGCTTGCCTGGCTGTCCTTGAGTTGATTTTAAGTCTGAGTCTTCGATAAACGACCGCGGTGCAGTGCGAGCGCTATCCGATATTTCCCAATTAGAATCGATCCTCGCCAAAGATGCAAAAACTGAGATGCCACAAAACTTTATGGTAGGGGATCGAAGTCGTCAACTGCCACCCGACGCTTGCAAGACCACGAAATCCTGTGGACACGTGACTCTGGGCCACTCGTAGAAGAGCAACATCGGTCTGGGAACCCAGACTTCGTCTGACGAGATATGCCTGAAGCAATACACAAAAGACCCCCGCTCGTCCAAGCCCCCAAGGACGAGCGGGGTCAACAGTAAGGAATATCTAACTTGTTGTTTAGTTTCTAGTTAGTCGGCTCCTGCCGGGTCTGGGGCGATTCCGCCGGTCTGAGGGGCCATCTCCGGGTAGGCCAGGGCGCCGTGTTCTGGCTCGTCCAGGCCTTCGTCTTCTTCCTCTTCGGAGGCCCTGAGACCCATTGTCAGGTCAAGTAGCTTGAAGAGACCGAGGCCGATTCCGAGCGCCCAGGCGATTGCCACGACCAGGCCGAGAGCCTGTGGGCCAATCTGGGCGGCGTTTCCGTCTATCAGACCCGATACGCCATTGTTGCCAGCGGCGAAGATGCCAACGGCCAGAAGTCCCCAGGCGCCGTTGATGCCGTGTACGGTTACCGCGCCAACGGGGTCGTCAACCTTGAGGATGTTCTTGACGAAAGCGACACCGACGATCATCAGGCCGCCCGCGATCAGGCCGATCACGACCGCTGCCCAGGGGTCAACATAGGCGCATCCGGCGGTGATTCCAACCAGGCCGGCCAGAGAGCCGTTGGCAGCCATCTCCAAGTCGGCTTTGCCTGTACGAACCATGACGATGTAAATGGCCGATGTGGCGCCTGCCGCGCCTGCCAGAAGCGTGTTCACTGCGTTCAGGCCCAGGGAATCTGAGTTGATGTTGAATCCGAACCATCCGAAGAACAGAATGAAAGTGCCGATGACGACGTAGGGCATGTTGTGTCCCTTGAGGGGCAGCCCTTCTTTGAATCCTTTACGAGGGCCAACAACGATGGCGCCCGCCAGGGCCAAGAATCCACCGATCATGTGCACAACGCCTGAACCTGCGTAGTCGGCAAAGTCCAGTTCAGCAAGCCATCCCTCGCCGTTCCACGCCCAGTGGCCGTAGATGGGATAGACGACCGCTCCGACAATGAAGCTATAGGCGAAGTAGGCGTTGATGTTTGTGCGCTCGGCCATTGCTCCCGCGATGATTGTTGCAGCCGTGCCTGCGAAGACCATCTGGAACAGCCAGCTAACCAGATCGGCGTCGCTGAAATCAGCCAGGAAGAAACCCTCGGAGCCGATGAAGCCAGCGGCTCCGCCGCCGCCCATCATCAGCGCGTAGCCAAAGGCCCAGAACCCTAACGATGCTATGCAGAAGTCGAGGAACGACTTCGTCATGTAGTTAACTGTGTTCTTGGAGCGAATGAGGCCCGCGCCAAGGAAGGCGAATCCTGCCTGCATGAAGAATACGAGAGCCGCTGCGACAACGAGAATGAAGTTGTCCAACTGTTCGCTGAGCGCAGTGACCGGATCGGTCTCCTGAGCGTGGGCGATTGCTCCGCTGCCGATCAGTATCCCGAGTCCTAATAACAATACGATTGCCAGTTTCAGCTTGAACGTCGATATGCTGAAAGCTCCTGATATATGGCTCATCTCAATTTCCTCCTGGGGGCTAACTGCTTGTGAAGACGTTCACAATATACGGCGCTGATGTTACGTGAATGTTGCTGGCGTGTTAAATGTTTGTTGCCGAGTTGTTACATCCGTGTTACATAGGAAGGCGGTATCGCTTTTTCTGCGATTGTTAGCGAAATCGTCGGGTTGGTGGATGCAGGTGTGGCTTCAAACATTGGCGCCCGCTGAATTGTGAAAAATTCCCAACCGATGCGCGGGCGTTGTAATTTTGACAAGGTTCAGTGGTCGGCATAAAATGCGAGCATGTTCGGAGGAAGGGCGAATCTTGAATAAAAAGGAAAGGATGGGAGGATATTGGATAAGATGCACGTAGATATCTACTTCGACTATGCTTGACCCTATGTCTATAATGCAGCCGTGTGGCTGGATAGAGTTAAGCAGGCGCTGGGGGATGATCTTGACATCACCTGGAAGAATTTTTCGCTGGAGCAGATAAACAGCAAAGAAGACGACGACTGGAAGGTGTGGGAGCAAAAAGGCCTTCACGAAGCCCGCGCGCTGTTGGCGTCAGTGGCCGGAGAAGCAGCGAAACGACAGGGCGATGAGGCCTTCGACAAATTCCACCTGGCCCTGCTGACAGCGAGGCACGGCGGCGGTCGGGTCGCTCTCAATGAAGACGATCCCTTGATAGAAATTGCCGAAGAAGCCGGGTTGGACGTTGCCCAGTTCAAGAAGGACCTGGAAGATCCAGAGCTGGTCCAGATCGTTGCTCGTGACCACGAAGAGTCCACAGGCACACATGGAGCCTTTGGAACTCCCACGTTCATCTTCGAGAACGGCCAGTCCGCATACTTGAAAACGTTCATTCCTCCAGAGGAGGATTCGGTGGAGGCCTTTGAGCATTTCGTCGGTCTCATGTCGAAGCGGTCCTACATTGGCGAGGTCAAGCGGCCCCAGCCCCCGTGGCCAAAGGGCGCGGTGTAGAAACTCAACAATTCTGGCGTTCCGAACACGTTAACGACAGGGGAGGGTAAATGCCCTCCCCTGTTTTTGTGACTCGCCATGCTGAGGCGAGGCGAAGCATCTGGTCGTGTGTGAGCCAGCCTCTGCCTATCTGACGCCAGATTCTTCGAAGCCCCTCTCAAAACGACATTTTTCGTCAGATGGAAACTCACCTGATATCTGAAAACCTGATGCCTGGCAACCCCCAAAAGCATTTCCATGTAAAATTGTCGTAAGTCGCCCTCAACAGTCGGTTGGAATGAACATATTTACTCGATCACGATTGGATGCTCTCGAAAGCAGTCTCGGCGTGTCATTTGGTGACAAGTCTTTGCTGGAGCTTGCCTTCGTGCATAGCTCCTTCATCGCCGAGTTCCCGGACGTCTATCCTGAGTCCAACGAACGCCTGGAGTTTCTGGGGGACGCGCTGGTTGGCCTTGTGGTCGCTCACGAACTCTACACCCGATTCCCGGATAGACCGGAGGGCCAACTCACTCAGATGCGGGCCGCTCTGGTATCCAAGGAGGCCCTGGCTCAGGTTGCAGATGTCCTGAAGCTGGGTGGCTACCTGATTCTAGGCAAGGGAGAGACGGAGACCGGAGGCGTCGAGCGAGAGTCAAACCGGGCAAACGCTTTCGAGGCTCTGGTTGGAGCGATATTACTGGACCTGGGTTATGAAGTTGCGCGCGAGTTCACATTGAGGGTCATGGAACAGCCGATCAAGGCAGTGGTCAGCGGCGATGCTCCGCTGAAGCACCCCAAGTCGCTTCTTCACGAGGTTTCGATGTCAAAAGGCTACGGCCCGCCCGTTTATCGGGTTATTGAGGAGTCGGGAGAAGACCATCAACGAGAGTTCACCGTAGAGGCGATGGTAAACGGCGCGCCTGCGGGTCAGGGCGTCGGAGGCCGCAAAGCTCTGGCCGAGCGGGAGGCCGCAAGAGAGGCCCTGCGAGCTATGGACTTGGGAAGCTGAGACGCCTCAGCGGGTCTCGTACTTGTGCCCTAACTCCTCTTCCCATCTGAGGTAGTTGACCATGTCGGCGAAGTTGCGGTCCGGCCCCATTGGCAGGACATCCGTCGGAACGCTCATTACGCCGGAAAGTCCCCTTTCGACGGGAATTCCTGACTCCAGCCATGCGGTCATGCCTCCGTTCAACACGGACACATCAGAGTAGCCCAATTCAGAAAGAGTCGCGGCGGCCAGCGTTGACTGCACCCCATCCTCGCAGATGACAGCCATCGGCGCCGATTTATCGGGAGCAACGCTCTCAATCCTCAGTTCCAACCAACCCCTGGGAATCCAGTGCGCTCCCGGAGCATGGCCTCGGGCGAAACTCTGGCTTGGATCGACGAATATTTTCGTGATCTGGCTGTCGGACTCAAGCTCTTTGGCAGATATGTGCTTGGCCTGGAGAACGGCTTCGCCGAAACCTTCTGGCGCGTGAGACGGCGCGCCAGGCTCCAATTCGGCGCCAGCGGCCACCCACGCTGACGTTCCGCCCTGAACGACGTACACCTCTCTGTGACCCATCTGACGGAACATTGAGGCCGTCTGGATGGCACGCGCTTTGCCATCGCATGTGAACACGATTGGGCAATTGTGAACGACGCCTACTTCGTCGGAACGTTGCACCGCCTGCCCGCCGGGGAACCATCGGAATCCGGGGATGTGGCCGCTCTCGTACTCGGCTTCGGTGCGAACGTCGATAAAGTAGATGTTCTCTTTGGGTCGGCGTCCCATTAGCCGATAGAGTCCCGGAATATCCAGAAATCTCACTCCGTCCTCAGACGCCAGCGTGTCGGCATATTCTTCGGCGGCGGCTATGCCATCTGGCGATAATTCAGGCAGTTCCACACGATCTCCGCCCGTCTCCAGTTCCAGGCCTGCCAGCGCCCATCCTGCGGTGCCATTTTCCAGGCCATAGACATTCGTGAGTCCCATACGCTGAAGCACGCGAGTTCCGATGATGCTTCTGGTGCGGCCTGCGCAGTTGACGATCAAAGTCGTGTCGTCGTCCAACTGGCTGGTGATGTCGGTTATGCGAAAGGAAAGCTCGCCGCCTGGAACGCTGCGGCCTCCGGGGATGCAGGCGCGCTGGTATTCCTCCGGGGTACGGGTGTCGAGGATGACCAGCTTGTCGCCATTCTCGATGCGCTGATTAAGCTCCGTTGCTGAAATCTCCGGCACGTGGTGATGCACCTGCATCTTCTCGCCGAAGTCCTTGCTTGGGACGTTGACGCCCCATTCCGTCGGAAATTTCTCGACGACCCACTGGTTCATGCCGCCTTCGAGTATCCGAACGTTCAGGTATCCCATGCGCCTGAGAGTATTCGCAGCCAGGGCTGCTCTGCGACCGTCGTCGTCACACAGGGCGACGCGGATGCCTCTATGAGGCACCGCCGCCGCCATCTGGGTCTCTAAATCCCGACGTGGAATAAGGCTGGAGCCCGGGATGTGCGAGCTGTTGTACTCGCCCGACTCCCGGACGTCGATGAGGGCGTAGGTATAGTCGCTGGCTATCAAGGCGTTCAGTTGGGCAGGTGTTATCACAGGCATGTTGGTCGTTGTTGCTGAGGTGTTATGTTCTGTCATTCCAACCAGTTCTCCACTTTGAGATTGGGAATACGCCCGAAGTGTCTTATGTTCCCCGTGACCACGATCATATTTCGAGATAGCGCGATGGAAGCAATTTGCGTGTCCGGGTCCCCAATCAGCGCGCCTTGACGCTGGAGTTGCGCTCTAAGTTCACCATATAGGCGTGCCGCTGGAGCGTCGAACGGAACAATCGCCATCTCATCCAGAACTTGGCGCTGATTTTGTCGAGAAGGTGTTCAGTTCTGGGTTGCGCCAGGTATGCGCCGAAGAACATTTCTCCCAAATTGATACTGGAAGTGAATAGTTGATCAGATGGCACAGAAGCCATCTTGGAGCGTAATCTCGTTGATGGCCTTAGCTTCAACAGATTACTGAGTGTGTCTGTATCGAGAAGGAACACTACAGGCCTAAATCTACATCTCGGCCAGTATTAGCATCTCGCGCCTTATAGATAACATCTACCATTGCATCGATTACGGCGTCTCCGACATCCTCCCATGCGCCTTCTATTTCAAGCGAGTCAAGAGGTAGATCTGAAGAAGCTGGCACCTCAGCCTCTAGTCGCTCCAGGTCTTCGACGCTAACCAGGGCAGCGATCGGTATCCCTCGCCGTTCAATGAGGATATGTTGGCCTTTATGCTCAACTTCTGCCATAAGGGCTGAGAGTTGCGCCTTGGCTTGTACTACGCTGACTTTTTTCTTTACAGCTATCCCTCCTCAACAGGCCATATAGACCAATTCTAGCTTATTTGTTGGCACAGGAAGACATAACCTTTGAGACGTTGTTGAACTCCACTCAACGCTGGGGATAGCCAAGCGAGCAGGCTCTTAGCAGTTGCTGAACTTCTGCGTTGCGAAGTGGGTCACAGCCCCGGTTTCGAGGTCGAACTTGCTGCGTTCCAGGCCTCGGAGGTCGGTGCCATAGACGTGAATCTCGACAGTGGGCCTGTCGCCGGGATTGTCCATCTGGTGGATTTCGTCCACCTCGGGGACCAGCAGGCTGACGTCGCCGGGCTTGACGATGTTCAGGCGGTCCTTTTCCAACTCTGCGTAGTCGTCGCGGGAGCGGT
>JASLRP010000075.1 GCA_030743915.1 SAR202 cluster bacterium
AGTCGAAGGCTTCCTGGGCCAATACGATCAAAGGAATTGCGATCACGCCACTGACGCCCAGGCCTGTGGTGGCCAGCCCGATGCCCAGAGTGCGCTTGCGACGAAACCAGTTGTTGATCGCGGTTGAGACGACCAGCAGCGAACTGAAACTGGCGCCGACGGCCATCAGGGCGAAGACGGCCAGGAAGGACCATATGGCATGGACGAAACTGAATAGAATCAGCCCCAACCCAAAGATGAACACGCCAGAGGTGATCATGATTCGAGGGCCAAACCTGTCAGCCAGGTACCCGTTGATGGGGCCGAGAATCGCCGTCTCGATGGGGGAGAATGCTCGCGGCGCCGAGAGGAGCGCCTTGCTCCATCCGAATTCTTCTTCCAGCAGCGGCAGATAGGTCGAGAAGCCCTGGTGGTTTATGCCTGTGATCATCTGGGATATGAACCCACCGAGAACAATCACCCAACCGTAGAATAGCTTTTTTCCCCTCGCCACTCCTGGAACCTTGACCATTTCGTCCTTTCGAAACTCGCGATTGCGGCTAGCGCCACGGCATCTGGCAGGGCGCGGGATTGTCCGATTGTACACTGGCGTAGACAGTCGGGCGGAGGGACGCGAGGTGAGGAAAGTGTGGCATTCAAGGCTGCACTCAGGCCTTCAGCAGAGGCGGGACGTGTTGTCGCCTATCCCCATAAACGCCGAACAACGATGTAGTTGTCGGAAGGCTTAGGTCGTGTTAGGGTTTCAGTTCAACTTGAGTGACAGTCAATGGAGCGGCGCAATCATGACTACTGCTGCATACGACGAAATCGCGGACTGGTACGACCGTATCCGTTCGAGCGAGTGGAACCCCAGCGACAAGGAAGGGTCGCTGCTCGAACTGATAGGCGATGTTTCGGGCCAGTATGTGTGCGATCTGGCCTGTGGTCAGGGAATCATCTCTCGATTGCTAACAGAGCGCGGAGCGCAGGTCGTGGGTGTGGACATCTCTGAGAAGATGCTTGACATCGCCCGCCGCTACGAGAGCGAGAATTCCCTGGGCGTGACGTATATTCAAGACAACGCCCACGAGCTAAGTAATATCCCTGACGAGTCCTTTGACGGCGTCGTGTGCGTTTGGGCGCTAATGGACATACCGGATGCCGAAGCGACTCTGGCCAACGTGGCGAGAGTGTTACGGACAGGCGGCTGGTTCGTGATGTGTATCACCCATCCGTGCTTCTGCTCTCCGGACTCCGGCGACGCGGTTGATGGCAACGGAGTCGCAGTGCGAGAGGTCCGACATTATTTCGATGAGGGGTTTTGGGTTTCGGACACGTCGAACCCGAAGAGCGTGCGGGCGAAGGTCGGAGCGCACCATCGCACACTGAGCGCCTATCTAAACGCAATAATTGATGCTGGGCTGCTGCTGGAGCGTGTCGTAGAACCTCGAGGGATCGATCCCGTCACCGGGCCTGTCCTCCGTTCCCGACCGACGCCTCTGGCATTTATGGTCCGGTGCCGCAAGGCGTAACCCCGCCCCACATTCTGCCCAAGTCGAAACTACTCCTCCGATAGCAGGAGTTCGGCGGTAATGTGGTCGGTTATCAGGACGTTCACCAGGCCGCTGTTGAGGGCGACCTTCAGAGGCAAAATCCGCTCCCTGCTGGCGCCCACCACGGCGATGGTTTTTGCTCGACGCTCCACCATCTGATACAACCCGCCAAGACCCAGGCCGATGGCGTGGACGTCGCTGCGCTCCACCACGCCGCCCAGACGGTCGAACCACCAGTGAGACGCAATCTCTCCCACAGCTCCTCGATTTACCAGGTCTTTGACCGCATCTACGGTCATGAGGTTGGCCCGCACGACGGTCGAGTTCTCCGGGTCGGGTGACGCCAGGGGGACGATTGCCATTGTTGCTCGCTGGTACTGTTCGGTGACACGCCGGACCAGAGGCAACGCTTCGATGGTCTCAGATATGCGGCTGTCCACGACAGCCGGAGCAGGGAGTAAGAGAGAGCGTCCCCCAAACTTGGATGCGATGGACGAAGCCAGAATGTTGGCCTCGAAGGGGTCGTATTCCACGCCCATTACGCCCTCCATCGGCACGACGGTGAGGTCCGGGAGCGGGTGCGGGGCCTTGATCTGGCGGGTTATGTAGTTTGCCATGCGGCCCCAGGGCATGAGTAGGGTGTCGCGGTTTGTCAGATGATCCTCCAGGTACCAGGCCGCCGCCTGCGCGATTGCCAGCACCAACGCCTCCTTGGTGGCGGTTTCCTCGATTGTGTCCAGAACGTCTGCCCTGCCTGGGACGATGACCACGTCCTCCAATTCGAAGCGGTACCGCAACTCGTGTCGAAGTGTCGTGCTGTCGTCGTCGGTCAGGGGAGGGACCACCAGCGTCCTGATGATGCCCTCGCTGCGGGCGCGGCTGAGCCATCTTCGGATGGTGGACTGGTCCACGCCCCGGTCAGCCGCCAACTCCTCAATTGGCTCGCCAAGCTCAAAGTGGCGCACGGAAACGTCCACAAGATCGCTGACGGAGCGTTGATTGCGATTTCTGGGGCCTTGCATCTGGACACACCCCTTGAGTGCATGTACGTGCATTAATCCACGAATATGCACAAGAATCGCATATACTGCGGCGCTTTGTCAAACGTGCATCGCCAAGTTTGAGATGCCCTGTTAGCATTCGGTGAGTGGGGCGTGCGGCTGTGAATTGTCGCCCGCCTTTCGCTTTGCAGACAGAGTTTTTGCATTGCTGATAAAGAACTATCCCAGGGTGAAAATCCTGTTGTGACGATGACATAACCGTTAAGGAGAGGGAATGATCACAGAAGCTTCCAACGCCCAGGCAATTGAGACCTGCATGCCGTTGACCGCGGTGCGAAAAAGGGACGTTGTCTGGGCC
>JASLRP010000076.1 GCA_030743915.1 SAR202 cluster bacterium
AGAGTATCGGGACGGCGTGTGGTTGGTGGAACTGGCCGCGTTGACCGATCCCGGCCTGGTCGTCGATAGCCTGGCGTCAGTTCTGGGCGTGCAGGAAGAATCGGGACGGTCGTTGGTCGACACTGTCTCGGACTACCTGATTCGCAAGCAAGCGCTTCTAATATTGGACAACTGCGAACATGTGGTCGATGCTTGCGCCGAATTGGTTGATGTTTTGGTCAAAACCTGTCCAGAACTGGGCGTGTTGGCCACCAGTCGCGAGGTGCTGGGCATAGCTGGGGAGACTGTTTGGCAGGTCCCATCCCTCGTGCTGCCTGACATTCAGGAATCGGTGACCGCTGAGAGTCTGGCGCTATGCGAGGCGACGAACCTGTTTGTTGACCGCGCGATGGCCGCCAATCCCAGATTTGCGGTTTCAGACGTTAACGCTTCGGCCATTGCCCAGATATGCCAACGTCTCGACGGCATCCCGCTGGCCATAGAGCTGGCGGCGGCGCGGGTGAGGGCGCTGTCCGTCGAGCAGATTGCTGATCGTTTGGCGGACCGATTCAATCTTCTGGTCACCGGGAACAAAACCGCCCTGCCTCGACATCAGACGCTCAGGGCCGCGGTGGAATGGAGCTTCGACCTTCTGGCCGAGCCGGAAACTGCCCTGTTCAACAGACTCTCGGTGTTCTCGGGCGGTCTGACGTTGGAGGGCGCAGAGGAGGTCGGCGCAGGCGGAGCGATCGAAAAATCGCAGGTCCTGGAACTGCTCGCTCAACTGGTGGACAAGTCTCTTGTGCTTGTAGATCAGGACATCGACCATTCAGTCCGCTACACGATGCTGGAAACTCTGCGTCAGTACGGCCAAGAAAACCTGTTGTCGGATGGAGATCGAGAATCGGCCCGAAAACGGCACGCTTCGCATTTTCTGGATTTCGCCAAAATGGCCGAACCAGAGCTGAGAAGACAAAACGAGGCCGATTGGTTGAATCGTTTGGACAAGGACCACGATAACCTGCGGGCCGCATTAACATGGACCGTCGAACACGAGGCGCCAGAGATGGAAATTGGACTGGCGGGAGCGATTTGGCGCTTCTGGCTGGTGCGAGGTTTCCTCGAAGAAGGGCGTCGCTGGATGGAAGGCGCCCTGTCCAGGAACGTCGATGCGCTTCCCGATGTGCGGGCCAACGCTTTGAATGGCGCGGCTGGGTTGGCATGGCACCAAGGCGACTTTCGCCATGCGCAAAAATATCTGGAAGAAGCCCTGGAGATACGCCGGGATTCACAAGACGCCAAAACGATCGCAATCCTCTTGGACAATCTCGGTGCGGTTGTGTACTCGCAGGGGGACTTTTTGCGAGCCACAGAATTGAGAGAAGAATGTCTGATGATTCGCCGAACTCTTGGTGACACGCGAGGCATCGCTGATTCACTCAATAACCTGGGCTTCATGGCCCGCGAACAACTGGAGTTCGAATCTGCAACCGCGCTTTTGCGAGAGAGCCTGACTCTTTACAGGGAGCTAAAAGACCAGGGGGGGATCGCCAGAGCGCTATTGTGCCTGAGTGAAGTGGAGTTGAGTCGTGATGCCCGACTTGCGATGGAACTGATAGCCGAAAGCCTGGAACTGTTCGAGACCATTCCCGATAGATGGGGCATTGCTCAGGCTCTGAACAGTCAGGCAATGACTTTTCTTGCGCTGGGCGATATTTCTCAAGCGACAGGACGGTTGATCGAATGTCTGGACATGTCCACAAAGATGGGGGACAAGTTGACAGTCGCCTCAACCCTTGAAGGAATGGCGAAAGTGGCCAACGCGGAGAACGATGCGTATCGTGCCGCTCGTCTGATTGGCGGCGCGGAGTCTCTTCGAACGGTCATTGGCGGACCTTTGTACCCCTACGATCGGTTAGAAATCGAGAGGAACACGGCGGCAGCCAAAACCCGCCTGGGCCAGGCAGCATATCTGGAAGCGTGGACTGCAGGTCAGTCGATGGCTATGGAGGACGTCGTCGCGTACGCTTCAAATCTATCTGTGAGCGATTGACCACCACTGCTGAACACAAAGGGATGGTGTAAGGCATATTCAGTGATCATCATCCCATATCAAGACAAAGAGGAGAGGACACCGATGACATCCACACCTCCCAACCCACCAGGCTCGATCACCAGAGGCTATTTCCATATCATCGTAGGGACTGGCAGCCTTACCAGCGCGGCAACGAAGCTCATGAAAAACGACAACTTCACCAATGGATGTTTGATTCGGGCCGATGAGCTTCAGGATGCCAGCGATAACGATTATATTCTGGCTCCATTTGCCGCCACTGATGTGGCGGGCCTTCAATCTGAAGTAGCAAATGAAATCAATTCCTCCAGTCCGACGATTACGCAAGCCTCGGTCACGAAGTACCATAGTGGGGACGACTCCGGACTACCGAATCAAGGCAACAGTTGCCCGGATTTTGATGATGACGAAATTGGCCCGCTTACTGGCGGCAGCAATCGCTGGGGTTAGGGCTGTGCGCCATTTCAAGACTGTGAGCAAAGCGCGATAGCGTCAACGGGAACAATCCAGGGTTGGGATTCGTCCGTATAAGTGCAGGAAGTTTGATGCGCTTGTGAGGTGAACTGGATGCCCAGGATTAGTCTGTTGCTTGCGTTGCCGCTGATGTTGGTTCTGGTCGCCTGTGAAAAAGCAGACTCGGAGACGGTCGCAAGCCCTCCAACCATTGAGGCGACACCCATTGTTCCGTCTGGGTCGGCCGCATCGCGAGAAGCGTCTCCCAGCGTTGGACACGCGACGCCTGAGACTCCTGATGTTCCGATACTGTCTGATACCGCGACACCTGCCATCGGCCTCGCTTCTGCGCCATCCGAGCCAGCCGAACCTCGCAAACAGATAGCGTGCGGACTGGAGGGTACGGCGACGTTACCGGACGTCGTCATGGGCGATAGCTGGGTCTTGAGTGGAGCCGTGGAATCCGAAGGCACGACCCCAGACAAAAAACCCTACATGAACGGAGTGGCAGCATCAGCCTCTCTGGAATTCAGCATTGGGCAGACGGGCGCCCGACAGCAGTGGGCTTTCCAGGACGAAAACGGCGTCGAGTTGGACAGTTATGGCAATCTGATTGAATGGGCGCCGCACGCCATCACCGCCGGAAATCCGGCCCTTACTCTGGACTGGGACTGTCACAAAAGCGCCTGGCTGACGGGCGGCACCCCTTCTTTCCCATACTACACCCGCGACTACGCGGTGGATGAGAGGACGTTGGATTCAGGCATGGAGGTCGTTCTGTTCAAGTTGGACACGACGTTCTACTCTTCGGATGAGGATCTGATTCGCAACAAGGACGTGGTCTATGGCTATGACAGGGAGACGGGTCGAATCGCTGTCATGGAAATACATGAATATGGGACATTGGACGGAGCCACTTTCAGTCTGAGCCAAACATTGGAGATGGACCCAGACTTGGCGGCGTCAAGCCTGACACTGCAACCGATATCAGAAGTTCCGACACCGACGCCCACACCCGCTCTGCCGATCCCCGTCGTTACACCGACGGAGCAGGAAGGAGAAGCGATCACTCCATTGCCTTCTACACCTGCTCCTGTCGGGCCGCCTTCAGTGAATCCGTTAGCTGAACTTGCCCCAACACTTGAAGACTGCCAGAACTATCTCACTCTCGAAGTCTCGGCTGGCGGCAAACCGCAAATGGCCGTGGTCACGTCGTACCATTGTGGTCGTGGGTACATCGATTCTACAGGGCGGTCGCCATCGCAGACTCCCTCTCTGATCGTCACACACGATTCCACAATCAGTTTGGAAGTTCCCCTCGACCATTCGCCGATCGTCGTGGAGGCGCGGATGTACGCCGGGACAGCTATCTCAGCGTCGTTTATGCAGTGGCCGGAACATCTGCCGCGTGCGCATCAGGCGGTCGCCATGTTCCATCCCGAGCCTGCCGTCCGTTTCCAAATTGCCCCCGATCTGCCGTCGGGAGATTATTCTCTGGTTGTAAGGGCCGCATGGGATGGCCCAATTGAGGTATTCTATGCCCTGAGTCTCGCCGTGGAATGACGAGCCTCTTCTCGAATAATCTCAATGGAGGCCAGCGAATGATATTCGACGGACATGCGTACACTTTTCCTCCCCTCAACGGCCCCGGTGGGTTCTCGGACCCCGGCGCTTTGGAGCGGCACCTGCAACAGGCCATCGCCGTTCATCATCAGCCGGAATTGCGGGCGCGAGATCGCGCTCCCGGAGACAATAGCTCCCTGATAGATATGGACAACTGGCCTTCGCTGGATTCTCTGAAGCCGTCCGATTTTCGCATCGCCGAGAATGGACGCTTTGAGTGGACGTCAGATGGAGAGACATTCTTCAAGCAATATTTCCCGCCCTCGGTGATCGACATGTCCTATCCTGCCGACCGTTTGGTGGCTGAAATGGACTATGCCGGAGTCGAGAAGGCACTGCTGCATCGCACTCCGTATCTGGGAGTCGGAAACGACTTTATCGCCGAGTGCGTGGCCCAATTCCCGGACCGACTGACCGGACTGGCCCACGCACAGGAATGGTTGACCCACACGGACCCGGACGGTTCCATCGCGACGGTGGAGCGAGCAGTCAAGGAACAGGCGTTGTCAGGACTCCATTTCCTGCCGCCTCAACTGGACCTCTACGGTTACGATGGCCCCTGGGACGCGCCCGAGTTCCAACCTTTTTGGGACGGAGTAGCTGCGCTGGGCATCCCCGTGTTCTTCTCGTTGAAGGAGCGCCGCCCGCCCGAGTTGGAGAGTTACCTTCAAGAGGTAGCGACGCTCGTACGGTGGATGGAGCGGTATCCTGATGTTCAGGTAGTCATGACCCACGGCATGGGGTGGAGGATGTTCATCGAGGGCGACGGCCTCAACATAAGCGAGGAGGTGTGGGCGGCGTTCGACAACCCGAATCTCCATCTCCAGTGGTTGTTTCCCATCGGCCTGGGGTCGGTGTGGGACTATCCGATGCCCCAGGTCCGGTCCACAATCGAGGAGTGCGTGAACCGGATCGGCGCGGACCGTATCATGTGGGGCACGGACATGCCCATCGTCATGCGGTTCTGGACCTACCGGCAAAACCTGGACCACATCCGCGAGTATACCGAGTTTCTGTCCGACGATCAGCGCGACGCAATTCTGGGCGGAACGGTGTCTCGGCTGCTTGGATTGGACGACGGCGATTAGCGCGTTCTGGTTTTCAAAGCGCCGATGGAGCCGGGCTTCGACCATCTCAGACAAATGTCAGCAAATGGTCAGGCAACGTTCATCTAAAGGCCATAGAACAACAGATTTCTGAATCATACGCTGGATTCATCCTAAATTAAGCGGAGGTTCCAGCGCATGAAGTCGAAGTTTTTGAAAAGAGCAGCCCTGGCAGTCGGAGTTGGCGCATTGGTGGCGTTGACCGCTCTCCCTGTATTCGCCGCAGATCCCGGAACAAAGGACGGGGAAAAGTTCGATGATCCGAAGGGCACGAGTACAGAGGGAGATCACAGCGATCTGCATGACCTGTTGGAAGGCGCGCACTTCAAGCCCGCCTTCCCGGTGACGTTCTGGGACGAAGCGGAGTTCACCGATATGCTCGGCGGGGACACCATCGAAATCGATTTCGACACGTACCCTAATCCAGCCCCGAACACCAATGCCGCGTTCCCGACACTGATCGACAGGGACGGCAATGTTGTGGGACCAGCGTTGATTGGCGACGAGTGGGAGTCGCTGGGCGCCGTTTTCAGTTCTCCAGCAGATGCAGCGCTGCGAACAGTGTCTGAGATTGACTACTATTCGCCAGACTTGGGCGGCCCGACTTCAGACCGCATATTCTTCGACCGGGCCAACGGCCTGACCGTCGGAGCGGCGCCCTTCACATCTCCCATCAGCACAAAGGACAACAACGGCGTGCCTGACGAAAACGATGATTCACTGATCGTCGATCTCGTGACTCCGAAGGTTGGCGTCGGGTTTTACATCATCGACCAGAACGCGGCCAATGAAGCTGGCGAGAGCATCATTTTCAGGGATGCTGCCGGGCTGGTCATCACGACTATTTCGCCACTGCCGGAAGTTCAGATTCAATGGGGCCCTCAGTTCATCGGAGTCGTTTCTTACACTCGGCCTATCGCCCAGATCGAGATCGTCGAAAACTGGAACAACGGAGACGATGTCGCCTACGACCACTTCATTCTGAACAACTAGGGTTCGGACCAAACCCGCCAGTCCATCCTTGCGGACACCGGACGGTCTCCAACACCGTCCGGTGTTTTTCCGTTGGAGCATTTGATTCGCGCTGGAATGAGTGATAGTGTCTTGCAATCAACGCCCCAACGCAACGGGCGGGTAACTTCAACCGGCAACGGAGGATTCATGCAAGTCGAGGCCAACGGAATCAGCATCAATTACGTTATCGACGGACAAGAGGACGCGCCGTGGGTGACGTTCATTACCGGCATCGCCAACGACACGACGATGTGGGATGGTCAAATTGTAGAGCTTGAAGAGGACTTTCACATTCTGCGAATCGACTCTCGGGGCCACGGAGGGACGCAGGCCACGGAAGGTGACTACACGTTCGACATGCTCATCGGTGATGTGCTTGGGGTGTGGGACGCACTCGGTGTCGAAGAATCTCATCTGGTAGGCCTGGGGTTGGGCGGCGCCACGGCTATGGGATTGGCGATCGACCACTCGGACCGCTTGCTGAGCCTCGCGCCGACTGCCTGCCGCGCGGTTATGGTCCCTGAGGTTGCCGAGATGTGGCCGAGCCTTGTCGAATTGGCCAAGGAAGGCGGCATGGAGGCGGTCGCTGAAACAACTGTTCAACGCTGGTTCACCGACGACTTCAAAGCGGCCAATCCTAACACACTAGACTCGGTGCGAGCGCAAATCCGTGGGACAGACCCGAACGGCTATCTCGGATGCGTCGCCGCGTTCATGAGCCTGGATTTCATGGACCGGATCGACCAGATCAACACGCGCACACTGTTCATAAGTGGGGCTCACGATCGGAGGGGAGGGCCGGTCGATGTCATGAGAGGATTGGCCGATAGAGTGCCTAATGCTCGGCAAGTATCATTGCCCAACGCAGCGCACATATGCAACATCCAAAATCCTGAAGGTTTTAATCTGGTCATCGGAGAGTTCTTGCGAGAGCGCGTCTGGGAGCAATGGGAATAGTAGATTATGGCTCAACACAGTAGAAATATCTATCAGGACTCGGTGGCAATCGACGCTCTGAACGTCAGTAACTGGGACAGTCCTGCCGTGTATCGGAGCCTGAAAAGCGGCGGAGTCACGGGCATTAATGCCACCATCGCCATCTGGGAAGGCTTCGCGGAGACGATGGACAATATCGCCGGTTGGATGGCGAGATTTCGCGAATACGAGGATGTCATATCGCAGGCCAAGACGGCCAGTGACATTCTTCAGGCGAAAGAGGAAGGAAAGACGGGAGTTGTCTTCGGATGGCAGAATACTGCTCCCATCGGTGGCGACCTCAAGCGGCTGGAACTGTTTCACGCTCTGGGTGTCCGCATCGTTCAGATTACCTACAACGAGCGCAATCTGGTAGGCAACGGCTGCTACGAGCGCAACGATAATGGTCTGAGCAACTTCGGGTTGGATGTGGTTAAAGAGCTGAACCGACTTGGAATTCTTATCGACCTGTCGCACGTCGGAGACCAGACCAGCCTGGAGGCGGCAGACCTATCTGAACAACCGGTTGCGTGCACTCACGCCAACGCCCGGTCGATGTTTGACCACCCTCGCAACAAGACCGACGAACTCCTGAAGTTGGTGTCCGAGAGGGGAGGAGTGATAGGCGCCAATGCCTACCCGCCATTCCTTGCCAACGGCTTCCGTTCAACGGTGTCAGACTTTGTGGACGTGATCGACGATCTGGTTGAGCGTGTCGGTATCGACCACGTTGGAATCGGCACCGACTACTGCCAGGACCAGCCGGTGTCATTCTTCGACTGGATTTTCTCCCAACAAGGAACCAAACCGCCCTCAGAGCCTCTGAACTATCCAGATCCCTTTCACCACCCGCTCGGCATGGAGACTCCCGACGGATTCGGGAGCATCGCTTTGGAGCTATCCAATCGAGGGTACGCCGAACCGGATATCGCGAATATCATTGGCGGCAACTGGATGCGCCTGTTCCGTGAAGTGTGGGGGGAATAGGGCGCCATGATGCGCGATACCTGAGAACCTGACCCCACGCGCTACTGCTTCCAGCCCACGGCTTCGCAGTTGGTGAAGGCGTAGAAGGCGTCTGGGTTTTCTCCCCATTCTTTCCAGGCCTGCACGATCTCGTTTATTCCTGCCAGATCAATCCATTCCATCTCCAGGACAGGCTTGACGAAGTCAGAAGACCTGAACAGGAGCGCCATCACCTGGGCCGTCGCCTGCACAGAGTCCGTGTCGCCCGAGTATTCGCTGGATGCGGTCCCGTGGACATTCACGAACCCACCCTCCCGCAGGAACGCGCGCAGGTTTCTGCCCGCATAAGGGTGACGGCCCCGCTGAGCGTGGAACCTGGTGTACAGTTCCCATGCGGCGTCCAACACCTGGTTGGATGGCCCTCTGATATGGCCTGACCAGTCAGAGTCCCGAACTCCGATCACTCCGCCTGGTTTCAACACACGGTGGATTTCCCTAATAGCCAATTGAGGTTCCCTAAGATGCTGAAGGACCGTGTGGACGAACGCCGCGTCGAACGTGTCATCTTCGAAAGGCAGGCTGTAGGCGGTGGCATCATAGAAATCGACATTTTCAACGCTCTTTTCGAGAGCGAGAGTCCGCGCGCGCTCAATCTGAAGTTCAGAAACGTCGATTCCGACCACTGATCCGGGCGATAGCAGTTCTGCCAGTCCGATGGTTATGGAGCCTGGGCCGCACCCGCAGTCCAGCAGGTCCATGCCTGGGCGAAGGTGAGGAATGAAGAAACCCGCTTCCTTGCCGATGGACTTGAACGCCAAGTCCAGTTGGTCGCGGGCAAAAACACTCCTCAGATCAACCTTGGGCTCTTGTTGCTGGCCGACGTCGGCATCCATGTTGCGCTCCGTGATATCAGGGGCTCCGTGGCTGAAGCGGGCACAGGCGTAACTTCATGCCTTGACCGCAATCTCCATTGTAATCATAGCCACTGAACGAGATTCTTGAAAGTTTCTTTGTGCCCGAAGTTTTGCGACTGTGGCGGATTTCAGCGGCACTAGGCGACGGATCACGGGTAGATGTCTCCCAATCGGTCACATCAGCCGACTCCCAGCGCCAAGAATATCTGAGTCACGCAATCGGAAGTCGGACGACCACTGTCGTTCCCTTGCCGTGCCTGCTTTGGAGGGTCACCTCGCCGCCCATTGACCTTGCGACCTGTCGAGCCACGGGCAGACCGAGGCCGGAACCTTCGATTCCCCTGTCCTGGGCGTCGGAGCCTCTATGGAACCGCTCGAACACCCGGTCCTGCTCTTCGGGCGCAATTCCGGGCCCGGTGTCCTCGATTGTTGTCTCGATCCATCGACCGTTGGCCGAGGTTGTCGCCACGACGAGACCTTCGGCGCGATTGTATTTTACCGCATTGTCCAACAGACCCATGAGCGCGAACCTCAACTGGGGAATGTCGGCGGAAACGATAGCAGATTGGGCCAACTCTCCCACTTTGATCCGGACGTTTTGTGCGTCGGCCACCGGGGCGAGGGCTTCCACGGATTCGCGGATCAGTTCGGATATGTCGATGGGTTCCAGATTCCGGGTGTCGGCCGATTCCTGAAGTCGGGCCACCGACAGAAGTTGCTGGACGATTCTCGACAGAAAATCTGACTCGTGAACCAGGTCTTGTAATATCTGGCGGTCGTCGTCGGACAGGTCCTCCAGTGATCTTTCGAGCAACTCGGCATCGGCTCGAATGACCGTCACGGGCGTGCGAAGCTGGTGGGATGCGTTGGAGATGAATTGCTGCTGATTGCGGAAAGCGGATCTCACCGGGGATAGCGCCTGGTTGGAAAGAAAATATCCCCCAACGACCGCCACAATTATTCCGCCGATACTCACCCCCAGGATGCCCAGTCGTAAAGCGGATAGCAGATCATGCAACCCCTTTTCAGAAGCAAATATCTGCACAACGCCGACCGTCTGATTTGAGGCGACAACTGGAAGCGACATGACGCGCGCGGACTCGTCACCCGAACCTACAGAGCGCAGGTCACGTCCACTCGTAAGCGCTTCATTCACGCCAGTGTCAGCCGCTGGCAGTGCGTGTTCAGCCAACTCCCCAGTCAGGCCAGAGTAGAGGATACGACCGTCGGCCCCATACATTGCCATCGGGAAGCTGACGCCGCCTCTGGGTGTCTGTTCATGCTCCGATTCGTGGTCGTCATCATCGTCTTCGTCATCGTTCGGCAGGTCGGCGACCGAGGTGTTGACTCCAAAAACTGAGGCGAACTCAACCGTCTGCGCCACGGCCTGGCCTGCATCCAACAGGTCGGAATCCATGCCATCAGTCACCATGAATGCCACAGTGAAGTAGATAGCGGTCCCAGCGGCAACGAGAATCAGCACAATGACTGTCGCGTTGTACAAGGTCAGTCGAAGGGCCACACCACGGAACATCGTCAGCCTTCCATCATCGTGTATCCGACACCTCGAACCGTTCTGATAAGCGGCGCGGCGCCCTCCGGTTCGATCTTCGCGCGAAGGTAGTGGACGTAAGTATCGACGACGCTGGCCTGACCGTCGTAGGTGTAACCCCAGACTCGTTCCAGAATTCGGACTCGGCTGACCACCTGTCCGACGTGCCGCATCAGCAACTCCAGAAGTCGGAATTCCGTTGCTGTCAATTCGACCTCGATATCGCCTCGCATTGCCCGGTGTTTCGTGAGATCAAGCTCCAGGTCAGCGACGATAAGGGAAGTCTCCTGTGACACTTCTGGCCTGCGTCTGAGCAAGGCTCGCAGTCGGGCCAGAAGCTCGTCGAAAGCGAACGGTTTCACCAGATAGTCATCGGCCCCCACGTCCAGGCCTGCCACTTTGTCCTCGACTTCTCCCAGCGCCGTGAGCATGAGTATCGGCGTTTTGACTCCCGACTCTCGAAGGACTCGGCAAACCTGGATGCCGGTCATGATCGGCAGCATGACGTCCAAAACAATGACGTCGTAGTCCGACTGTTGGCCCATTGTCACAGCGTCGGCGCCGTTGTCGGCGTGGTCAACCTGATAACGCTCTGACTCCAGCACTCGGCGCACGGCTCGGGCCAATCGTTCTTCGTCTTCAACCAACAGTAATCGCATTTCCTGTAACGCCAACTCCCTTCGAAATAATCATACGCCAAAGCTCCAACGCTTTCCTGTGAATATTCTAAGACTCGACAAAGGGCATTCAAATTCAAGGCCGTTAGGCTGGGACCAGAACGAACTGGAAGGAGAATTCGCATGAGCAGAGAATCTATCTACCTCGCCGGATGGCTCACAACCACGGTGGTAGCGGTGGTGGTCATGTTTGGAATTGCCAATGGAGCTTTCGGGATGGGCAGAGAGACGGAGCCAACGCCACAAGCATTGACAGCTCCATACGTTGAACCGCAGATTTCGACCGTTCAGGAGACAACCTCGCAAAGGGGAGCGCTGAATAATACGAACGGTGTGTCGTCTTTTGATCGCCCTGCGGGCGCCGACGCACGACCGGCTGGAGATCAACTCGCAAACCCCGCGATTGTGAATCCGACAATCGGACAGACTCCACAGATCGAATACGTTTATCCCGACGGGTCTCCAGCCCCTGCGCCATCCGAATCAGTGGTCCCCCTCGAACGAGGACGTGAAGGCCATGACGACGACGATGACGAACACGAAGAACGCCACGATGATGACGACGACCACGATGACGATGATGACGACGACGGTCTGGAAGGACTGTTGCACTGGGTTTTTGAGCGAGACGACGACTAACGCGAAATTTCAGCACAACGTGGAGGTCAGGGTTTGCCCAAGAAAAGAGATTACAAGAACCTGCGGATTCGCGTGACCGCGATGACTCTGGTCGCGTCAGGTCTCATATACCTGGGGTTGGCATCGGCCAGCGCTGAAAAAGAGAACGAGATATCGCCGGTGTTGCCCGGAATCACGAGGCCAGTAGTCAGGGCGCTGCCGAGCGGATGGACATCGAATCCGGTAGCGGTGTCAACGAATGCCTCAAGCGCCGAAATCATAGAAAGCGAGCAGGCGCGTCGGGTGGTGGTCATTCCCAGGCCGAAAGCCCGAACCCGCGCATC
>JASLRP010000077.1 GCA_030743915.1 SAR202 cluster bacterium
GACGAACTCGTCGTTGACCGCCGCGAACCGGTTCCAGTGCATGAAGTCGGTCTTTCGTGACCAGCTAACGACTTCCTGTCCAACCTCGATATCTTCCCAATATACGTTTACCGACATTTTTTGTCCTTATCTCTAAAACCCAGAAGCTTGATTTTTGATCCCCGATCAGTACCTGATACCGATGGATTTTCGCACCTTCACAAGCTCGTCGTTCTGGTTGGTCCAGCGAGTCTCTGTGGTGGTGAACAGAGTGAGGCCCAGCCTGGTTGTTCGTTCGTTCCACTCGGTCAGTCCGGTGGTGGTGGAGATCACGTCTCCCGGCCTCATCGGCTCGAAATACTCCTCGGTTTGGCCGCCGTTCATCCCACGAGTTCCAACGCCGGCGCCATCAGCCGTGGCCCTTGCCGCAGGAACTGGCTCCCTGTGGACAGGCCAGGCGAAGGGGTTGAAATCCAGGGGCGCGATGATGCCTTCGTGCCTCGTGGACTTTGCGTAATCCTCGTCCCAATACAGGGGCGGGGGATCGTCGGGCCAATAGACCGCGATGGCCCACTTTCGAATGTCCGACAGCGCGATCGGCGGCGCGACTTTTGGCTCGCTGAACACGCCTTTTCTTTCAATCATGTCCTGGGTTACCAGAGTTTCGGATTCGGTCGTCACGATTATTTTGCCTCCTATGATCTCAGATACTACCTGCCGACATACTGCGGCGGACGCTTCTCAAGAAAAGCCCGCAGCGCCTCGTTTCGATCTTCTGAACCCGCGATTCTTGCGGCGGCCTCATCTTCATGAGCGATGACGTGGCGCAGGTCAGGACTGTGAACGTACATCAAACCCTTGGCCTCTCTAACCGCCAGAGGTGGGTTGGATGCGATTTCACTCGCGATGTCGTTAACCTCTCCCATCAGCTTATCGGAGGGCACAACGCGACTCACCAGGCCTTTGGACATCGCCCATTCAGAGTCGTAAATCCGCCCTGTCAACGACATTTCCGAAGCCACGGCCTGCCCCGCCACTGCCGAAAGCGTGTAGGACGACGCAGTGTCCGGGACTATGGATCGCCTGACGAATATGGCTGTGAATCTCGCCTCCTCGGCGGCGATTCGAATATCGCAGGCCAGCGCCACGCTCAGTCCGCCTCCTGCCGCCACGCCATTGACGGCGGCTATGGTTGCCTGAGGTATCTCGCGGATGTGCGGCGCCAGTTCCTGGATTCTGCGCTTGCGTCCATCTTGCGATAACGGCGGCAATCCCACTGAGGATGATCTGGTCCTCTGCGAAAGATCAGCCCCGGAGCAGAAAGCAGCGCCGTTGCCAGTGATAATCACAACTCGGATGTCCGGAAACTCCCCGCCCACCTCATCCAGCGCGTCGTGGAACTCACTGGTTAGCTGACGGTCCAACGCGTTCATTATGGAGGGGCGATCAAGCCTGATGGTGGCCACATGTCCCTCTCGTTCCAGTTGCAGAACCTGATATGCCATTGCGTCCCCCTGCTTCGGACAGTTTGCATGATTTCCCAACTTTAGTCCCCACGCTCCGATGAGTCAATGTCTTGGGGAACGTGACACAATTCCCTTCGGTCTGTATCATCCGAGGACAACGATTCGACACAAGCGCATGGAGCCGAAACCGATGACAAACGCCAACCAGTGGGCGGTGAAAGCCGACCGAATTATCGACGGAACAATTGGGCCGGTCCTGAACGACGGGGTTGTGGTCGTCGATGGCGACAGAATCGCGTCGGTCGGGCCTCAGTCCACGACCGTTCTGCCACGGGACGTTTACGCTTTCGACGCTGGGAACCGCACGATAATGCCAGGCATGATCGACGCCCACGTCCACATGCTGTCCACGGGCGGAAACTCCGGCGGTGACGAGTCCAGAGCCATGAGCGATCATCAGGCCATCCTCCAGGGAGCGCAGAACTCGCTGATGGCCCTCAAGAGCGGTCTGACAACCGTTCGAGACTGCGGAGACCGCAATTTCCTGAGTCTGACGCTCCGTGATTCGATAGCCAGCGGTCAGATACCCGGCCCCCGGATGCTGTGTTCAGGGCCGGTCATCACAAGCACGGCGGGTCAGCTGTGGTGGAATTCCATCGAGTGTGACACCACCGATGAGCTTCGTCATGCGGTAAGAACGCTGGTCAAAAACGGCGTCGATTTCATCAAGATGATGGGATCTGGCGGCAACGCGACTCCCGGTTCAAATCCCGAAGCCTCTCAGTACGACGCCGAAGGATACTATGCCGTCGCCGAAGATGCCCACCGCATGGGCAAGAAGGTGGCCGTCCACGTTCACGGCGTAGAGGCCATCCGTATGGCCGTGGACGCGGGAATGGACACCCTCGAACACGTCCCGTTTCGCGCCGATGGGACTATCAAATACAACGATCAGATCGTCCAGGACATCGTGGACAAGGGCCTGATCGTAAGCCTCGCCATGCCTGCGACGTGGTACCGTCTCACCGAGGAGGACATGCGCGACACTCGCGCCCACCCCGGCCACCTGTGGGAGACTCGATACGACAGCATCCGCAGAATGCACGCCGCGGGCGTCAAACTCGTCGTCAGCAGCGACCAGGGTTCCACCGGCACCCGCATCGACGAGCTTCCCCTGCTGGCCGCGTTCTTGGTCAATGACGTTGGCCTGCCAGCCGCCGATGTGATCTATGGAATGACTGGACTGTCCGCCGAGGCTCTGGGCATGGAGGACCAGATTGGGACGTTGGAGCCAGGAAAGCTGGCCGACATCCTGATCCTGGATGGCGACCCTTTGGCAGACATCGGAGCCTTAAAGAATGTTCAAAAGGGGATTTTGGGCGGACAGACCGTGGCGTCCGAAGGGGCCATCAATCTGCATTGAGAGAACCGCTTCTAACCTGCGGCTCGAAGCCGCGATGAGCCTGACGCCTGAAACCTGAAAACCCAATACCAGAGGAATAATTCATGCCAGACAACAGCCAAGTTGAAATCGGAATTCAGATCGAGCCGCAGTTCGGATTCAGCTACGAAGACATTCGAGACCTGGGGAAGCTGGCCGAGGACGTCGGCTTCAACTCGCTGTGGTGCTCGGATCATCTTTTCCTCGATGCCAACTCCGAGAACAAGGACTGCCTGGACCCTTGGATAGTGCTGGCAGGGTTGGCTGTTGAAACCACTATCCTTCGCCTGGGCACGCTGGTTTCCTGTGTTTCTTTCCGAACGCCTCAAATGCTCGCCAGAATTTCAGCCGCCGTCGATGCCATGAGCGGTGGACGGGTGGACTTCGGTCTCGGCGCGGGATGGAAACAGCTCGAATACGAAGCCTACGGTATCCCCTTCCCTTCGGCCAAAGAGAGGGTTGACCGCTTCGAGGAAGCGTTGGAGATCATCACGCGCATGTGGACCGAGGCTCGGCCCAGCTATCAAGGCAGTTACTACCAGATTGAAAACGCCTTCATGTCGCCTAAACCTACCCAGTCTCCTCACCCGCCCATATGGGTTGCAGGCGCCCAGCCTCGGGTGCTTGGCCTTGCATCCAGATTTGCCCAGGGGTTGAACGTGGCAGGATTCCCGCCCGTCGAGCGGTATTCTGAGGTTCTCGACGGCCTTCGTGCTGCCTGCCAGAAGACCGGGCGAGACTACGATTCCATCAAAAAGTCCCACTTCACGGGCGTGGCTATTGCGAACGATCAGGCAGGCGTTGACGCCCTGGCCAACGACATCGCCGGAGAGCGGGGGGTCACGGTCGATGAGCTTCTGGCAAATTACAGGGGCGTGATCGGGACTCCGGACCAGGTGACCGAATACCTGCGGCCCTTCGTCGATCTGGGCGCCGAGCAGTTTATGCTGGTGTTCCCGTATCAGCGAGAGGTCGAGTCGGTCCAACTGGTGGCAAAACAGGTGCTTCCCAGACTCAGGAACTGATGGTCAGGAGGCCGCCCATATGCCCTCAAGCTTCTCCAGAGCGTCCGAGGGCAGAGGCCCCTTGTTGGTGGCGGTAACCGCCTGTTCCAACTGCTCGAAGCTCGAAAGCCCAACCAGCGCCGTTGACAGGTTTTCTGAGCTGATGGCGAATCGTATCGCCGCCTCGACGAGATTGTCGGTGTAGCCGTCCTCGACCAGGAAGCTGAACTGCGACGTTCGAGCGAGGTCTTCGCTCAACGTCTGGCCGGTGGCGATTGGCGCAACATCCTGGGCCGCCAACGGATGGCGCGTCGCGTCGCCGGTCAGCGCTCCGCCGGCCAGAATTCGGATGGCAACGGAGCCGATGCCCTTCTCGGCGGTCTTCTGCATCAGTTGACCGTAGTCCTGATACGGAAACGCGCCGGACATCTGGTGGCTGGACGATGGGTTCAGCATGTTGTAACAGGTGTGCATCCCCGATGGGCTATACTTGTCTATCGCGGCGTGGATCGTCTCGGTGTCCCCTAGCCCATTGAATCCCCAGAACCGAATCTTGCCCGATTCAACAGCCTGGTTGAATACGCTCACAATCCGCTCAAGATCATCGAGTCCCAGTTGGCCGCCATCAGGATTGCTCGCCGCGCCGATGGAGTTATGGGTGTAAACGATATCCACGTTGTCGCGGCCCATCCGTTGGAGGCTGTTGTCTATCTGACCTTTGATGACCTCTTCGATGTTGCCAAACTCGGCGGCTGAAAGCCTGACTTTCGTGCCCACCAGGGCGTCGTGAGCGCCTAGTTCCCTCAGAATCGCTCCGGTGTGAATCTCTGAGAGTCCATCGCCGTACATGCGCGCAGTGTCAAAGTAGTTGATGCCCGATTCCAGAGCATACTCGACCGTGCGAAGCATGTCCCGATGCTCTCCGCGAACCATGAGACCGCCAACCGCGCCACATCCATAACCGAGAACCGAGACATCAAGACCAGTGTTGCCGAATGCTCTGTATTCCATAGCGTGAAATTCCCTCCGTCAAATGATGAGAATCTGGTTCGCGACTAAAATGCCACCAGATTGATCAGATGATACAGCGCCGCGCCAAGCAGCGCGCAGATGGGGAAGGTGAGTATCCAGGCATAGACGATGCTCCTGGCGACACCCCACCGAACCGCCGACAACCGCCGCGTAGACCCCATTCCCAGGATCGACGACGTTATCGTGTGGGTTGTGCTTATTGGGATTCCGAGCCTGGATGCCATCGTGATGACTCCAGCAGCGGCTCCCTCGGCGGCGAATCCATGAATGGGTCTCATGGTGACGATTCGGACGCCCAGAGTGCGGATGACCCTGAAACCTCCGAAGTAAGTCCCCGCGCCCATTACCACGCCGGACACGATAATGACCCACAAAGGAACTTCCAGAACGTCTATGGAACCATAGGTGAACAGGGCCAGCGTGATGATACCCATAGTTTTTTGGGCGTCATTGGATCCGTGACTGAACGCCATCCATCCGGCGGTGAAAATCTGAGCTTTGGAGAATATCGCGGTGATTCTGGCTGGCGCAACTCTACGAAGCGTCCAGTAGATGATCAGCATAACGATATACGCCAGCAGGAAACCGAGTATGGGAGAGAACACCAGTCCCTCCAGAATTCTCGTGAGTCCCGATCCCTGAAGCACATCAATCCCGCTGTGGGCGATTCCTGACCCAGCCACGCCCGCAATCAGGCTGTGGCTTCCACTGACAGGCATTCCAAATCTGCTAGCGACGAACACCCAGAGAGCAGCGGCGGCAACTCCTCCAGCGACAACTACTTGAGTTATGCCGTCCGGGTCCACCACGCCCTTGGCGACTGCTTTGGCAACGGCGGTTCCGGTGATTGCGCCCACGAAATTCAACACGGCGGCCATGATGACGGCAGTCAGAGGGGAAATGACTCGGGTGGAAACTACTGTGGCGATGGCGTTGGCTGCGTCGTTGAAACCGTTGGCGAATTCGAAGGCTAAAGCGATAATGATTACGATTATGAGGAACGTTAATGAGGAAGATTCAATCATGCTGGGCTAACAGGTTCCTCGGCGATCAATCACGAGTGTTTCAGCACTATCCCTTCAAGCACGTTGGCGGCATCCTCGGCTCGGTCGGTCGCCTGTTCAAGATCATCGTAAATGTCTCGCCACTTCAGGACCTGATCGAACTCGAAACCGTTGCTGAACAACTCGCCTCTTGCCTTGCTGGCTTCCTGATCAGCAACGTTCTCCAGCCGGTTGATCTCCACGGTGATCGGAAGAATCTCAATGAGCTTGGAGTTTCGCGCCGCAAGCATTTCCATCGCCTTGACCAGTTCGTCGGCGCAATCAACGATGATGTCTGAAAGGTTCTGGGCGCGTTTTGTGGTCTCGGTGATCTGATATTCGAGGATGTACTGCGCCGCCTCGTCGATGGCGTCCACAACGTCATCCAGGCGGCCGGCAAGCTCCAGAATGTCTTCTCGGTCGATGGGGGTCACGAAGGTCCGGTGAAGAGCGCGGGTTATGTCGTGGATGACTCGGTCGCCCAACTCCTCCCGGTCCTTGATCTCCTGGACCTTGGCCTGGACGTTTTCGAAGTTGTGCATTAGGTCCTGAAGTCGGCCTGCCACATCCTGGATGTTGACTGCGCTTTGATGCAATAGAAAGAAGAATTGGTTCTCTTTAGGAAGAAACGAAAGCGAGAACCTCAAATCACACCCCTATATGTCATATGCCCATCAACCCATCTGCAGGTCGAAGTCATCCATATAACTCTCAATTCGCTGCGCCGATCATGAAGATGTAACCTGCCGTCAAGAAAGAATCAACCTCTGTTCAACGACATGCATGTAAAGGTGCGGGTCACGCCGTTGATCTTGTGGACCTCGCTGGCCAAAAGATCGCTGACGCTGTTCATATCGTCCGCAGAGATCGTCGCGATGATGTCATATGGGCCTATCACCACATCTACCTCGCCCACTCCGGGCACGCTCCGCAACGATTTCGCAACATCTTTCACCATGCCGATGTTGGTCTCGATCATGATATACGCCGTTGTCGCCATAACAGACCTCCAGTACAGCAATCAGCCACCCTGGTCTTCCGCAACCCGTGTAGATTGTACTAGCCTGCGCTTGTGATTGCGAGCCTGAGTATCGGCGAATTTCAACCAGATTCTCCAATCAGGCGCTACTATGTTCGCCACAGCAATCGAGAGTTCAACAGGAATGCTCCCAGGAGAAAGGCCACGACGCCTGCGGCGATCATCATTGCTGTGGGAGCGCCCAGACGCTGAGCGAGAATTCCCGCTGTCAGGCTGCCTATCGGCATCATGCCGAAGGAGAACATGGAGATTGATGTCACCCTGCCGCGAAACTCGTCAGGCACAATGCTCTGGACCAGTGCGCTGGCAGTCGAAAAGAAAACCATCATGCCAACGCTGGACACAATCAGAATCGGAAATGCGAAATACAGTGAAGTAACCTGAGAGAACGCCAGCATCGTCAAAGAGGTTAACGCGATGCTCAGGATGATCAACCGCCCTTTGTACTTGACGTTGCCAACCGAGGCCAACACCAGCGTTCCCATGACTGAACCCGCTCCCAACGATGACATGAGCAGGCCCAAACCAACCGAGCCGGTCTCGAACACCTCCGCGGCGAACACCGGCATCAGGCCGTTGAGAAACGGGAATGACATCATCGGTGGCACGATGCTGAGCGCTATGACGCTGAGTATTATCGGTTGTCCCTTGACGTACAGGGCGCCTTCCAGCAGCCGAGAGAACGCAGTCTTGATCCTCAGTTCCGCTCTTTTGGTTTGCGGAAGTCGGATAGCCAACGCCGCTATCGCTGCCATTCCTTGCAAAACAGCCTCGATCACCAGCGCAGGACCCGGTCCAACCAGGGCCAGCAACCCGCCGCCGATGGCCGGAGCAGCCAGCCTCGTGACGCTGAATCCAAGAGAGTTCAACGCAAATGCGTTAACCAGAGATTCGCCAGGCACGGTTGTGGACACGAGTGACGCGCGGGCAGGATCGAGGATCACCCAACCAACACCCATCATCATTATGTATCCGAAAATGTGCACTGGGCCAACGTAACCCGCCAGAACGAGGGTTGCAAATACCGAAGTGACAGTGGCCTGGTAAGCATAAATGCCAGCCAGAAGTTTGCGCCTGTCCCAACTGTCCACCAACAGCCCTCCGATAGGACCGACCAGCAGAATAGGCAGCGCGTCCAGGCCCATCGCCAGCGTGGTCAGGAAAGCAGACTGAGTGATGTCATACATCAGCCAGCCGATGACAATCTGCTGCATCCAGAACCCACCGCTGGAGAAAAGCGTGGTGGCCCAGACAAACCGGTAGTTGCGGTAGCGGAATGAATCAAAGGTGTGGAGATTTCCGGGCATCCGAATCCGGCGTGAACGGGGCCGGGCCGGGGTGGCCTGAACATCATCATGCCCCGTCGCCGGAGACTCTACGATGTCAGATGTGACAGGCGACGCGATCACGCCCTGACTGGTGGGTACCGCGATATCAGGAGCCAAACTGGCGTCAAGGCTCGTATTTTGGACCGTGTTGTAATTGGCCGCCAGCGGCTGATTATCTGCCTGCAATTGACCGCGGTTGTTATCGATGCTGCTCAAACCGATAGCTCCACACACCAGTGATTAATGAACGCTCTAAGTTAAAACGCCGAGGACAATTTAGACAGTTCCTCGGCTGTGCCGGTCAATGGGACACTGTGTCGCTTGGGTTCGATGTGGACCACATCAAGCTAGCAGCAAACCCACAATTCACATTACCACGAACACCTCTGGAGCGAAACAGGAATCCTGAATATTTTTACAGCAATTTTGAGACGTTAATCAACCCTTAACAATGAGTTAAATCTACCAGTTGTGGAGTTCGTTTCGCTCCGGGCCGCGAGCCCAATCAAGAGTGGGGTGGTTGCAATTAAGAAAGACTGCCCAGGACTCTGGTAAGCGACTCGCAACTCGAAATTCGGCTTGAACAATCTTGATTAACCATTTTGAGCCCTGAACTGTGGATTGCCGCCCGCGCTTGTCTGACCGGGGGCGGCATTGGCGTGTTCGACAGCGGTTGACAACTTCAAAGTGTGTCCATATAGTCAAAAGTATACTGGGATGGCGTATCAGTGAAGTCACTGGACCTCATCTGAGAAATATCTGCAATCTGAGGTACACAGCATTCGATATTTTGACCTTCTGAAAACCGTCCTCATGTTCTCGGGCCTTTCCAACAGCGAGTTGACCGCGTTGGAGGCCATGCTGGAAGTCCAGAACATTTCGGCAGGCCAGGTCATCATCCGGCAGGAGGAAATTGGCCGGAGCCTGTACATCATCAGCCACGGCAGCGTCTCCATAACCAGAACTACCCCCGACGGCCAACTGGTGCAACTGGCGGAGGTTCATCGAGGTGAAGTGTTTGGAGAGCTGTCAGCGCTTGACGCGGGTCCGCGCTCCGCTGACGCAACCGCGATTGACGACTGCGAACTCCTGATTTTGCAACGAGAGAAGTTCCTCACGTATGTCCAGGATCAACCTCAGGCGGCGGTCACCCTCCTGGTAACCCTCCTCTCAACCCTCAGCCAGCGCCTTCGCAGGACCGACGAAATCGTGTATGAGAGCGAGGTGACGCGTCTGCAGAAATCGAGCGAACAGATGCAGCACGCCCTGCGCGAGATGACGGAAATGAATTCTGCCTTTCAAGTGAGTCTCCGCAAGACCGACGAGACCGTCTATGAGAGCGAGATGACGCGTCTCCAGGATTGGAGCGAACAACTTCAAAACACCCTTGGCAAAATGACGGAAATTAATTCTGCTTTCCGAGAAGACAGCTCGAAACGGTTCGAAATTATCTACGCTTATCGAGACCTGATCATCAACATTGAACGGCTGTCCGAGAGGGCCAATGTGCTGTCACGGGGCTCCGCTGTCGTCGTTGTTTCCGGGATGAGAGATCTCGCT
>JASLRP010000078.1 GCA_030743915.1 SAR202 cluster bacterium
AACCTCCCGCCAGGTTAGGGTTTGAATATTCGGCGATTATATCGTGTGGGTCGTGGTGCGTAAACTATCAGTGGACAGACGACGGGATTTCACCCACAATAACTGCTAATACCATTGAGAGGTGCGAGGATGCGTCTGGAAAATAAAGTTGCGATCATCACCGGCGGAGCCAACGGCATGGGCGCAGAGGAAGCCCGAATGTTTGCCAGAGAGGGAGCCAAAGTTGTGGTAGCCGATCGGCAGGACGAGGACGGAGAATCCGTGGTGTCCCAGATTGCCGAAGCTGGCGGAACCGGGGTGTACGTGAATGCCGATGTTACCAGCGAATCCGACTGGCAGAGGTTGGTCGATCAAACCGTCTCTCAGTTCGGCAGGCTCGATATCCTGGTGAACAACGCGGGCATCAGCAGTTCCGCCTACTCGGACCCGATGGACCTTGATGGCTGGAACCACATCATGGGTGTGAATGCCACGGGAGTCTATCTGGGCACGCGCGCTTCGATTCCCACGATGATAGAAGCCGGCGGCGGGTCCATCGTCAACATATCCTCGATCATGGGGTTTGTGGGCGGTGAGGGCGGGCACCCTGCATATCACGCTTCCAAAGGCGCGGTGCGCATCTTCACCAAGGCCACGGCGGTCAAGTATGGGCCACAGGGAATTCGTGCGAACTCGGTGCATCCAGGATTCATGCCGCCGATGACCACGGCGACACCCCAACAATCTGTGCGTAATGAGCACATACGCTTGACGCCCCTCCGCAGGACGGGAGAGGTCCACGAAGTTGCCGCTGGAGTCCTGTTCCTTGCATCCGACGAGGCGTCATTCATCACCGCAACTGAACTCGTGATTGACGGAGGATTCATCTCCCGATAGCCGTCGGCTCGCTATTCTCTGAGAACGCCCACGAAGAGGTGCATCTCCCTGCCATCTTCAGCAACCGGATATGGTCCCAACTCGACGTCGAACCCTGACTCGATCAGTAGATGGCTCCAGGTGTCCTTCGGAAACAGTCCGACCGTATGGCGATCTTGCTCGACCCGGAGAACACCTGATTCTTTTATGAAGTAGATGAACACAGTCTCAAACGTGGTGTCCTCTGGGTCCGGGTCGTGGGCATATTCTGTGCATGAAAACTCGATATCGCCACGATTGTTCGTCCAGCTATGAATTTTTGTTCCGGGGAAGGTTTCCCGATACCAGTCTGGTGATATGACGACGACGCCTCCCGGTTCCAGATGAGCGCGGGCCGTGCTGAACACCTGACGCAGGTCGTCCTCGGATAGCATGTAGGCGATAGCATCGTGAATCAGCACAGCGTCGAATTTCCTGCCGAGCCTCACCGTGCGCATGTCGCCGACGTGATGGTCAACGCCGGGATTGAGTTTCCGAGAGTTCTCCAGCATCGCGTCTGAAAGATCGACGGCTGTTGCGTCGAATTCTTCGGTGAGGTGCGAGAGGTTGTTGCCGCCCCCAACGCCCAACTCCAGAACGTGGTGACGCCCTGGCCCGAGCTTGGACCGCAGGGCGTCCAGCCAGATAGCGGCTTCTTCTGCGTAATCTTCCGGTGGGCTAACCAGCGTCCAGAAATGGGCGAGATCATGGTACATTCGAGGTTCGTTCATCGCTCAGTCCCAGGTGAACACGACTTTGCCGGTCGTCGCGCCTGTGAATAGCTCGTAGGCTTCCACCGCCTGATCGAGCCTGAACCTCTGGGTGATGAGGTCGTCCAACGGCACATTCCGCTCCACCACGAAGTCCGCAACTTCAGCGAGCCCGCCAGTGCTGAAGGTCCACGAACCATATATGGTCAGTTGTTTGTGAATGATCTGAGGGCTGATATCGAACGTGGTCGTGTTGCCCTCTCCCACGAAACAGACCCGTCCCCAATACTTCGCGGCGTCAACGGCGTCATTTCGCACTTGAGGGATGCCAGTGGCGTCCAGCGTCGCGTCCGGCCCTTCACCGTGAGTCAGTTCCCGGACTGCTTCGACGGAGTTGCCATCGGAGGCATTGATAACGCTGTCCGCTCCCAGCTTTTTGGCCAATTCCAATCGCTCCGGGACGACATCCACAGCGATGACGTGGGCGCCCATCGCTTTGGCGAAAAGCGTGCCACTTGCTCCCACAGGCCCCTGTCCGAATATGGCGATGGTGTCCATCCCACCGATGCCCAACCGCTTCAGGGCATGGAACGCTGTTCCGCTGCCGCAGGCGCATGCGGCTCCCTGCTCGAAAGTCAGAGAGTCAGGCATTTTGATACACGTCGATTCCGGGCACAGCAAATAATCCTGATGTCCGCCGTCCTCTGATGAGCCATAGACCTCGTGATGGTGGAGGCACATCTGCGTGTATCCGATTCGGCACATTGAGCACGCCCCGCATCCGGTGTAGTGGTGCATCATCACTCGGTCGCCCACCTTCACCTGGGTCACATTCGGGCCGATCTCGGCGATCACGCCGCAGGGTTCATGGCCTCCAACGTGCAGAAGTTCCGGCGCCGCTTTTTCAGCCTTCGGCATCCGGTACGGCCGCAGATCACTGCCGCACAACCCCGACGCCTTCATCTCGATCACGACCTCTCCCGGACCCGGTTCCGGTTTGGGGAGTTCTCGAATATCCAGTTCACTGTCGCCCAAAAATACAACGCCTTTCACGGCAATCCCTCCATGACTCAACCTACCCCCTTGTGCATACTGCCCTGTTATGGATCCATAAATAGTCCGATAATTCCTGAATATGACTTGGCGAGTGCTTATGCTACAATTCGCGCGTCCGTTCTTCAAGGGCATCGATTCGAGAACTAGTTCGGAGGTTACCACATGCGCCCGATCATCGAGGTTGCAGAGGAGTTGGGTCTTGACCGTGAGGCAGTTATCCCATACGGCCACTACAAGGCAAAAATCGAACTGGACGCCATTCGAGAAGGTGGGCGTCGAGGCAAGATGGTCGTCGTCACAGGCATCACTCCAACTCCGGCGGGCGAGGGCAAGACAACCACAGTGGTCGGACTGACCCAAAGCCTCGGACGAATGGGCAAGAAGGTTGTCGCCACCTTGCGAGAGCCGTCTCTCGGCCCGATATTTGGGATTAAGGGTGGAGGGACCGGTGGCGGCAAGTCGCTCATTCAGCCTGAAGACGAGGTGAATATCCACTTCACTGGCGACGCGCACGCCGTCGGCTCGGCGCACAACCTGTTGGCAGCTTTGACCGACAACGCCGCTCAAAGAGGCCAGATCGAAGGCTTCCGACCGGAGGGAATGACATGGCGCCGGGTCATGGACGTAGAGGACAGAGGCCTCCGATCAATCATCGCCGGAGTCGGAGGATCGAATAACGCTCCGCTGAGGGAATCTGGCTTCGATATCGTGACCGCGTCGGAGATCATGGCTATCCTCGCCCTGTCCAATGACCTGGAAAATCTGCGAGAGCGAATAAGTCGGGTTGTCGTTGGTTACACGGACGAAAACAAACCCGTAACCGCCGATGACGTCGGCGGTGTTGGGTCAATGATGGCCTTGCTCAGATACGCGATTCAGCCCAACATTGTGCAGACCTCGGAAGGACAACCTGTGATCGTTCACGCAGGCCCGTTCGGTAACATCGCCCACGGGTGCAGTTCCGTTGTTGGCGACAGGCTCGCTCTCGGTTATGCGGACTATGTTCTTTCGGAAGCAGGATTCGGGGCCGATCTCGGATTTGAAAAATTCATGCACATCAAGGCCAGGTTCAATGACCTGGAACCCAGCGCCGCCGTTCTCGTGGCGTCCGTTCGCGCGGTCAAGTACCACGGAGGCGTTCGGCCACGAGACCTGGACACGCCCAATGAAGAGGCTGTGCAGAAAGGCGTAGAAAACCTCGAACACCTCATCGGAGTGATAAAATCTTTCAACCTCCCCGTGGTGGTGGCGCTCAACCACTTCCCCACCGATACCGCTGCCGAAACTGCCATCGTCAAGAAAGCCGCCGAGGAGGCCGGCGCATTCGCGGCGGTCGAGAGCAAGGTGTTCGCGGAAGGCGGCGCCGGCGGCATGGACCTTGCCCAGGCCTTGATCGAGGCGACGGAGGGCGAGAATCCTGAGATCAGTTACGCCTATGATGTGGAGGAACCAATTCTGGACAAGGTCAGGAAACTGGCCAAGTTGGTCTACAACGCTGACGGCGTTCAGTGGGCGCTCCCGGCCAGACGACTCAGGCGGCAGTTCGAAGAGAACGGCTGGGGCAATTTGCCAGTCTGCATGGCGAAAACCCATCTGTCGATCTCTCATCGTGCGGCTCTCAAAGGGAGGCCATCCGACTACACGTTTGAAGTCTCGGACGTTCGGGCTTCGGTCGGAGCAGGATTCATATATCCCATCGCGGGCAATATTGTGACCATGCCCGGCCTGCCCGGCAGTCCTCGCCAATTGGATGTGGACGAACGAGGAAACATACTGGGCCTGTAGTTACTGGCGAGATTTGCGAGACTCCGGGCTATAATGGATACATCCTAGGTATCGAGTAACGCCTGTGCCCGAATTCTTCAACGTTGTTTCGCCGACCGACGCTGTGGCAACACTCAACGACCGCCTGGAACGAACTCTGCCTTCGGAGACTATTCGAACGACAGACTCGCTCCATCGTGTGACTGCGTCTACCGTTGTCTCCGGCGAAATTCTGCCTGCGTTTGCCAGGTCCAGTATGGACGGCTATTCGGTGCGCGCCCAGGACACGTATGGCGCTTCAGAGTCCTTGCCTGCGCTGTTAAATGTGATAGGCGATGTCGTGACTGGCCAACAGGCGGTCGTTTCTCTTGGAGTTGGAGACGCGGCTGTGGCCTACACTGGCGGCATGTTGGCCAACGGAGCAGACGCGGTTGTAATCGTCGAACGGACCCTGGTCGTGGACGAAAATACCATCGAGGTTACGTCTCCAGTGGCCCCAGGCGAGAATGTGGTCCAGATCGCCGAGGATGTT
>JASLRP010000079.1 GCA_030743915.1 SAR202 cluster bacterium
TTCGCTCACGCACTTCATGCTCATCCAACTGCCATTGGTTGAGCAGCGCTGTAATTTCATTCATTGCAAACCCTCGCCACATGTCAGTCTCGAAGACACCCTATCACACGGACATGCGGGTCTCACCTTGGCTTTGGTTTAGTTCGACCAGCAGCACATCCACGGACAGCACGGCCACATCGACGAGTGAAGGAACCTTACAGGGTGAAAAGGAAGGCGGCGCCACTGAGCCAGAGATCGTGCCGTTCAGAACAGTTGAAGCGACCGTCATTGTCATACTGCCAGGCAAACCGATACGCTCCCATCAGCGAGCGGTCTGCGTTGGCGACAGCGGCGAGGTCGAGTCGGATGATGCGATTTCCGATGACGGCACATCGGCCAGCAGCACCGTTGAGATAGAGCCAAACGCTTCCAGCACGGACTCGACCGACGATGATGGTTCAACTCTAAAGAGCAGCCAGTGCAAGAAGAACGGCGATGGCGTCGTCATGCTCCTCAAGAAGAAAGACCGGGCCTCGAACAAGGTTGAACTGGTCAAGGAGCAGTGGGCTGACAAGGTGGATGAGCGATTGGCGAGGATCCTTGATAAGAAGCAGGGTTCAGGCGATAGCAAACAGGCCGAGCGGTTACAGCAGCAGCTAGATCGCTCGAAGCAGGAGAAGGCCCAAAAGGTCCAGAAGGCTGAAAAGCGTGTTGAGGTCAAGGCTCAAGAGCGGAAAGAGAAGGCTGAGCGAGGGCAACAAGGCGGCGGCAACACTGGCGGCGGAAATCAGGGCGGCGGAAATCAGGGTGGCGGCAGTCAGGGCGGCGGGAATACCGGCGGTGGAAATCAGGGTGGCGGCAGCCAGGGTGGCGGGAATACCGGCGGTGGAAATCAGGGTGGCGGCAGCCAGGGCGGTGGGAATACAGGTGGTGGAAATCAGGGTGGCGGCAACTCTGGAGGCGGGAATACCGGCGGCGGTAACTCTGGAGGCGGCAACTCTGGAGGCGGCAATTCCGGTGGAGGAAATCAGGGTGGCGGCAATCAAGGCGGCGGCAAGAAGTAGCAGCCGAAGGCAGTTTGACAGTTGAATATCCGTTTGATACGGTGATTATAGGTTAAATGAGTTTAGCCTAAGCGGCATAGTTGAACGCCATGAGCGTCCCGCATTCCAATATTGGATGCGGGGCGCTTTTTTTTGTCTTCGCATAGTCCCTAATTCTTGAGGAGGTGAAGGTTGGACCAACCCTATGAGCGGGCAGGACCGAGGGCCGAGGAAAATTCGACGAGAATCGCGCCAGTGATGCTGGAGGACATCGAGGCCGAGGGCGACAACCTGTACTCGGTGACGATTATGGCGAACGAGGTGGCGCGAGGGCCAGTGGAACTGGCGCTGGGAGGGATCGACTTCGGCGCATACAAGAAGAATCCCGTGGTGCTTTGGATTCACGACCAGGTTGGGCACACGGAGGCGGGCGGACTGCCAATCGGGATGACACGCAAACTGGTTGAGACGCCATCAGGGGAGATCAGAGCGTGGTTCGAATTTCTTGTGGGCGACCCGTTTGTTGATCGGATCAAGAACGCCTGGGACAAAGGCTTTCTTCGGGCGGCATCGGTGGCGTGGCGGGCGTTGGAGAGCGAGCCCACCGCTCGTGGGTGGCGGGACACCAGGTCCGAACTGCTGGAGTGGTCGCTGGTCCCAGTCCCCGCAGACCCGGACGCGGTCAGGTCTCTGTATTCCCAGGTGATGCGGTCTTTGCTGGGTGTTGATGCGGTGGCCGAAGGCGAACCGCTGAGAGAACCTCGGGAGAAGGTCATTTTCGATCATACAGAGGCCGGCAGTCGGGACAGAGAAGGCCTGGGCATGGCTCGAAGCGCCAGCCGCGAGCCTGACATGGCTGGCGATCTGGAGAGGTTGATGGCTGCCGCGACGGAATTGGAGAACGCCCTGAGAGGTCCCGAGAACAGAATTCGGCAGGATTGAGCGTGAGCGAAGGAGAACGATTTGGCGACAAAATCAGAAATGGACCAGGCGCTGGGCACATTGTCTGGCATACGCGAGTTTATGGAGTCCAAAGTAGATGTTCTGGGCGAGGAGCAAAAGCGTCTGGCTGAGGACGTTGGCCACGTGCAATCGAAGATGCGCGAAGTCCAGCGTCGGGATGTTCAGAGGGCGACGGACTCGAACTACCAGTTGGTGGTCCCAAGCGGACCGTACACAGGCTTCGACCCGATCGACCTGGCGTTGATGGAGGGCATAGCCCGAAGTCAGGCGCGGGAACTGGACGGGGCGGCCTGGGTGCAGCGGGCATCTGAGGCTCGCAGGGCCATGATGGCCAGTATATCGTCCGAGCCCGGAGGGCTGAGGTTGATGGCCGAGTCGGCGGAACGGGCAATGAAAAGGCACTTTCCCAACCCGGTGGAGTTCAATCGGGTGGCAAATGGCATGCTCTCGTACTATCAGAAGCGCGCGGCGATGGACAGCACGACCTCCGGGTCTGGCGCAGAACTGGTCGCGACTCTGGAGGCTCGAAAGCTGTGGATGGATGTGAACCTCCACACACAGATAGCGCACCTGATTCCGACCATCCCGATGCCGTCGAATCCCTTCGACGTGCCGACTCAAATGGGCGATGTCAACTTCTATCCAGGATCGCAGAACACCGCTTCGACGACGACGGCTCTCAGCACCGGCAAAGCGACACTGAACGCCCACGAGCTGGTAGGGCAGACAGCCTATTCCTACACCCTGGAGGAGGACGCGGTAATCGCGGTGCTGCCGGAGATTCGGGCAGGACTGGTCCGCAACGTGGCCGAGATTCTGGATGACATCATCCTCAACGCCGACACGACGACCGTCAACAACATAAACGCCGACGGCGCGACGATCTCTAACACAGACGCGGGCAAGGCGCACTGGCTGGTCGGCTACGACGGACTGTTGCACCTGCCTCTGGTGGACAACACCAGTCAGGCGAACAATCACAACGCTGCCGTCAGCGACGACATGTTCAATGAGGTTCGGGCTCTGATGGGCAAATACGGCGTGCGGCCCTCGGAACTGGTCTGGATCATGGACGTCAGCACGTTCATCAGGGTGCAGTCGATTTCCAACTTCAGGACGATGGATAAACTCGGCCCCAACGCCACGATTCTGACCGGAATGCTGGGCGCCATCGAGGGAGTTCCGGTCATCGTTTCGGAGCAGATGGCCCTTGCAGACACCGACGGCAAAGTGACTGACGCAGGCAACGGGACCAACACCGGTCGCATTCTGGTGGTGAACCGCTCGCAGTGGTACCAGGGCTTCCGGCGAGAGATGGTCGTGGATGTGGACCGCGACAACCAGAAGCGTCAGACCGTCGTGACGACCAGCTTCAGGCACGCGCTGGCCGAGCGGAGTGGGACTCGCTCGTCGGCCACCCACACTGCCCTCCAGTACAACGTCACCGGCGTGGCGTAGTTTCCATCCGGGGCGGAGGATCAGGAATGCTTCGCCCCGGAATTCTCAACATATCAATGCACAAGGAGTGATTAATGGCCGAAACGATTGCACAGGCCGACGTATTGTCGGAAGTTGTGAAGAAAATGGCTGGCCCGGCAGTTTCCGGGGTCACGTATCTACCCGCGAAGGTGGCGAAAGTGTCTCTAAGCGCTGAAGGCACGCCTTCCAATGGCGGGATGTTCAGTTGGCAGAATCCAGAGAGCGTGGCAGTTTTCGCGGCGTTAATCCTGGATGTGACGACCGAGGCGACCGGGGCCGCCACTGCCGATTGCGGGAAAGCCGCCAGCGCCGCAGCCTCGGCTGACACACTGCTGGACGGCAAGGATGTCGGAACCGCTTCGGGCACGTTCTCGTCGTTGGAGTCTGACGACGTGGGAACCAACGGCAAGGCGTTCCAGAGGATCGACGCCAAGGACGGGACCAACGACTACGTCACCGGCACCGCCTCGGCAGATTCCAGCGGGCTGGTGGGCAGCGCGTACATCGTCTATATCCCGGTCAGTTAGGAGTCCGTTTGGCTTATGGCGCGCGTCGCGCAATTGGCGGCGCGCGCCGAATTTTCCGTGAGTGTGGCTCGAATCAACAGGCATTAATGGAGGTGGACAATTGGCAGATTCAAACACTCCCACGACACTGATATCAGAGAAGACCGTGACCACGGCAGGGACTGCTGTTGCCCTGCATGCAGCTCAGCGGGTGAAGTCGGTGACAATCGTGGCGAAAACATCGAACAGCGGTCAAGTGTACGTGGGCGGGTCTGATGTCGCCAGCACGACCAACGACGGACTGGCTCCAGGCGATTCCCTTAGCATCCCGGCTGAGAACTGGCTGGACCTGGCCGATCTGTACGTAGACTCGGACATGAGCGGCGAAGGCGTGGACATGTGGGCGGTGAAGGCATGAGGACACCGATCAGCTATACGCCCGGCAATGCGCAGGTTATCGAAGCCGTTCGATCGTCAGTATACGAGGCTGTCCTGGACTTACTGGGCACAGAAGCGATAGTCATCCCGCTTGGTGATCCGAAGCATGGCGCTCTGAGCGGAACAACGGTTACGACGATCGGGGATGAGCAACTAATCTTCACAGCTTCCGAAGCGTTCAGCGCGTTTGACACGCCGCCAGGATCGAAGTCGATCATTCCGGTCCTGACACTCAATGATGTCGACGAAGACATTGTTTCGCCCGATAACGCTGTCTGGACACGCGCATTGGCTCCGGCGTCCTGGGGAGCGTGGGTCTATATGACCGACGCAACGACTGCGTACATTTTCACCAAGACGGACGGCATTGGCCACGAACGGCGTGAGTGGCAGATGTGGTTGAACGGTTCTGACCAGTTCGAGATGACATTGTTCGATGAAGACGACGCGGTGACGCCGAATGCCTCGATTCTGAGCAAAGCCGACTCCGCGATTTCAGAGAACACTTGGGTCTTCTTGGTTGCCACCTACGATGGTTCAGCAGACGCGTCAGGAATCAATCTCTACCAGGACGGCTCGCTGGTAGCCAGCACAGATTTGGACGACGCGAACTTCGTGTCGATGCGAAACAAAGACGCATCGGTCGCTTTGGGTTCGGTGAATGACCCGCCCAACCTGCTCTTTGGCGGAAAGATGGCGGGCGGCCCAATCGGTCCGTTCTATGTCAAGGCGGAGCTGACGGCGGACGCTGTGCTGCGCCTCTACGAAGTTGGCAGGCGAGCGCTTAACCTGTAACGCAAGCATCTGAAGCCTTCGACGCTCGCGGCAAGAATACGCCCCGAGCGTCGGAAGCTGACGATCTGAAGGAGTGTTGAATGACCAATGCTTATGTGACGGTTGACACCATCAAATCGGCCTCCGCGCTGGACATCACCGGGACTGGCGACGACACGCGGCTCCGACTGATTATCGAGGCGGTCAGCCGCCAGATCGACGCAAATTGCAACCGCGCTTTTTATCAGCTTTCGGCGAGCCGAATGTTCGACTCCCAAGGTGGGGATTCTCTTTTGGTCCCTGACCTTGTTTCCATAGATTCCAACGGCGTAAAAACCGACGATAACAAGGACCGGACTTTCGAGACGACATGGGCAGTCTCGGACTACCTGACCGAGCCTGTGAACGCCGATCCCACAGGAGGGCACGATGCCGCCAGGCCGTACACTCGGCTGGTTGTAGATACGGATTCCGGGAGCAAGACGGACTGGCCGCAGGGACGTCAGACGGTCCAGATCGCGGGGGCGTGGGGCTACTGGCGGAGGTTGAGGACGGCGACAGAAGTCACCAGCGAAGAACTGGACGCTTCTGAGACGGATGTGGATGTGGACAGTCAGACAGACATCGAGGCCGGCCACACCATTCTGGTGGACTCGGAGCAGATGTATGTTGAGAGCTATTCGACGAATACTCTCACGGTGGTCAGGGGCGTGAATGGCACGACTGCGACGACCCACAATACGTCCGCCAGCATCAGCATATTTCTTTATCCCGCTCCGGTGGCGGAGGCTGCGCTGATCCAAAGCGCGAGATTGTGGAAGCGGAAGGACACGGCTTTTGAATCCGGCCCGACTCGACCTAGCGGGTTTGGGCTCGACCTCGACGTCCAGGCGCTTCTCTCGGCGCACAAGCGACTTGGAGCGGCGATATGACGTTGAATAGAGTTGTGGAGCGATCAAATGGCGAATGAGATCAGCGCGGCAAGGGATGGACTGAAAACACTGCTGGAGAATATCACGGGCCTGCGAGTGTACGATCATAAGCCGGAATCGGTGAATGAACTGCCGGCGGCGTTCGTGGAGTTCGTCGGCAGAGGGAGTAGGATGACGCTCAGCGGCTCGTCTTTTGTCGGCAGGATGATCGTCACCGTGTTGCTATCCAAGGCCAAGAGTGGTGATGGTTACGACGATATGACCAAGTATCTTGACCCGTTGGGAACTCAGAGCATCGAGGCTCAGTTGGACTCTGACACTACCTGGGGCGGAAGCGTGGACGATGGGCGGGTCAGGGAGTTCGGCAACCTCAGAGCGCTGGAGATCGGCGGCGGGCGTTACGTCGCGGCGGATCTCCAGTGCGAGTTCGTGAAGCAGGTGAGCAGCTAATGACGTTTTTCGATTCCAGCAAGTCACGGTTTCTGATCGACGACACCGGCGGAACGCAGCGGGACCTCTCGCTGTACATTACTGAAATCAGCGGACTTCCGGGCGACCGGCTGTTGCGTGAACTGACCGGGCTGTCTGATTCCGGCGCGGTGTTTCTGCCGAGCGTCGAGAATTCGCGGATATCGGCAAGGGGGTTGTTCGACGACACAGCGTCGTCTGGCCCAGACGCGGTATTGGGTCCGCTGCGGGCGCACTCCAGCGCCGTGGACTTCGAGTATGGGCCGGAGGGAACAGCTTCGGGCGCCGTGAAGTACTCGGGAACGTGCTGGGTCCGAAACTACGAGTTGAGGTCGAAGGTGGGCAGGCTGGTGGCGTGGCAGGCCTCGATGCAGGTGGAAGGGACGGTAACGAGGGGGAGTTACTGATGGCCCATCTGGGGTCAATAAGATTGGACCTTCCCTCGGGCGGTTGGTGGCTGCTGGACACTCGGATTTCGCATAGGCGTGCGGAAGACTTGCTCGCGCTCGCACAGGGCGGTGAAGTGGCCCTTTTGGGTCAGATCCTCTCCTGCATGACGGTGGAGTGGGGGTTCGATGAAAGCCCATCCGCCGAGTCGGTGATGCGGCGCGATGTTCGAGATATCGAAGCGGCGACGACGGCGCTGCGAGAAAAAATGATTCCTGCGCTCCGCAATTTGAACTCTACCGACGAGGCTGAACGAGTTTTCGAGGCCCTGGTGGCAGGCAGGGTCCCTGACGGCTACCGCGATGAGGCGCTTATGGCGGAGACCGGATGGACCTGGCAGGAGCTACAGGACACTCCGGAGGATGTGGCTCGGCGGATGCGCGTTTTTCTTTCAGTGCGATATGCAGTCGAGCGAGGTTGGGAGTCGGGCTCCTGATCGTGTGCGATGAAAAACGGGCGTTGGCAATCCAGCCAACACCCGTTTCTCTTTTAACGGCGGGTGTGTTCTACAGGAACAGGGGCGCGAACACCAGCGCGACGATGGACATGAGCTTGATGAGGATGTTCAACGCCGGGCCAGAGGTGTCTTTGAACGGGTCGCCAACGGTGTCGCCCACGACGGCGGCGGCGTGAGGGTCCGAGCCTTTGCCACCGTGGGCGCCGGCTTCGATGTACTTCTTGGCGTTGTCCCACGCTCCACCGGCGTTGGCCATCATGACCGCCAGCAAGAATCCGGTGGCGATCGAACCAATGAGCAGTCCTCCAAGAGCCTCAGCGCCCAGTATCGCGCCCACGATGATGGGGGCGGCGACGGCGAGGAGTCCGGGGACGACCATCTCTTTCATGGCGCCGTTGGTGCTGATGTCAACGGCGCGGGCATAGTCGGCGTCGGCGGTGCCTTCCAGCAAACCATCGATCTCGCGGAACTGTCTGCGAACCTCGTTGACCATTTCCATCGCGGCGCGGCCCACAGCTTCCATTGTCAAGGCGCCGAACAGGAACGGCGTCAGGCTTCCGATGAATAGCCCCATGAGAACGTCAACATCTGTCAGGTCGAAAGCGATTGGCGCGCCGGTGATGGTTTCGGTGACGGCGGAGTAAGCGGCCATAAGGGCCAAGGCAGTAAGGACCGCAGAGCCGATGGCGAAGCCCTTGCCTGTCGCGGCCGTGGTGTTGCCCAAAGAGTCGAGGGCGTCGGTGCGCTCTCGGACCTCTGGAGGCAGGCCCGCCTGCTCGGCGATTCCTCCGGCGTTGTCTGCGACAGGGCCGTAGGCGTCAGTCGCGAGGGTTATTCCCAGCGTCGAGAGCATGCCGACTGCGGCCAGGGCGACTCCGTAGGTGCTGGCCAGGTCGTTGGCGAACCACATGGCGACCACCACGACGATGGCGGGCACGATGGTGCTGAGCATGCCCAGTCCCAAACCTCCGATGATGACGGTGGCAGGGCCGGTCTCAGCCTGGACCGCGATGTTCTTGGTGAATCGATATTCGTAGGAAGTGAACACCTCGGAGGCTGTTCCGATTATCTGGCCGGCAACCAAACCGATCACAACTATCCAGAACAGCTTGAAGTCCATATCAAGCATGGTGATTGAGATTGCTGTGCCTATCAGCACGAGGATGCCTGCTCCAAATATGCCAGTTCTCAAAGACCAGAGCAATCGGCCCATATTCGCGCCCTCGCCAGTGCGGACCATGAAGGTGCCGATGATGGAGGCGAAGATTCCGATGGTCGCGATCAGGATTGGCAGTATGAACAGGTCATCGTCGAAATCGGCTGGCGCTCCCACACCCAGGGCTCCAGCGCCAACGGCGGCCAGAGCGATGGTTGCGATGATAGAGCCTACATAGGACTCGAACAGGTCAGCGCCCATGCCTGCCACGTCGCCAACGTTGTCACCGACGTTGTCGGCCACGGTGGCCGGGTTTCGAGGGTCGTCTTCGGGAATCCCCTGCTCGATTTTGCCGACCAGGTCGGCCCCAACATCGGCGGCTTTGGTGTAGATTCCGCCGCCGACCCTGGCGAACAGGGCGATGGAGGAAGCGCCAAACCCGAAACCGGCGATTACGTTGGCGTCCTGGAATATCCAGTACATGACGGTGATACCGATGAGACCGATACCAACTACCGAGACGCCCATGACAGAGCCAGAGTTAAAGGCGATTCTGAGGGCGGGGTTCAGGCCGCGTTGGGCCTGGACGGTGGTGCGCGTGTTGGCTCTGACGGCGATGGTCATGCCGATGAATCCGGCGAGCGCGGACCCGATGGCTCCCACGATGTAGGCGATCGCGGTCTCGGGAACGCCTTCGCTTTCTCCAGGCACTTTGTCCAGCACATCGAAGTCGATGAACACTGCCAGAACAATGGTCATGGCTATCACGAAAATCGCCAGCAGGCGATACTCTCGTGACAGGAAAGCCAGAGCGCCTTCCTGGATAGCCTTGCCGATGGCCTGGACCTGCTCTGATCCAGGATCGCTATTGAGGATGCGCATCGTGAGCAGCGCGGCGAATACCAAGGCAACCGCGCCGGCCGCGATGGCGAGATATAAAATTTCCAAGTCCAACCTCCAAAAAAAGCCTTCCGCTCCATTGGGAAGGCCACTCGGTTCAAGGGCAAATTTCTGCCGAAAACCTATCATACGAAACTGGATAGGGTCAAGGTTGTGGGAGGTGATGTACAGGCGCGTTGCGTTTGTACAGGCCACACTGACGACCGCTCTGGTTTTCTTCCCGGAAATGTTCGAGAATGGGCGCATTGTCTGAAGGATATTTTTGTCGCAATCCCGCGTCCATTATCGCCTGGATCAGGAGAGAGTTCATGGCCAGCCACGACCCCAACACACCCAATATTCTGTTCATTCTGAGTGACGATCAAGGCGCCTGGGCAATGGGTTGCGCTGGGAACGATGAGATCGTCACCCCCAATCTCGACAGGCTGGCCTCGACCGGAATTCGCTTCGAGAGTTTTTTCTGTGCCTCGCCGGTTTGCTCTCCTGCGAGAGCTTCCATCCTCACAGGGCTGATCCCTTCTCAACATGGAGTCCAGGACTTTTTGCGAAAGGGCAACTCGAAGTTTCTGCCACAGGACGGGGAAGAGATCGACTATCTGGCAGGCAAAAGAGCTTACGTTGAGGTGTTGGCGGAAGCGGGGTATTCGTGCGGATTGAGCGGTAAATGGCATCTGGGAAACTCCGCGCTCCCGCAGATGGGATTTTCGTACTGGAACGTCCATGCTTCAGGCGGCGGGCCGTATTATAATGCGCCGATGATCGTCGACGGAGAGTTTTCACAGCCTGAGGGTTACGTGTCGGATGTGATTACGGACAACGCACTCGATTTTCTAACCGAGCAGTTAGGTTCGGATTCTCCGTTTTCCCTAAATGTCCATTACACGGCGCCTCATGCGCCCTGGAATCGCGAGAATCACCCCGCCGATCTGGTTCGATGATTACTACCAAAACTGCGCCTTCGAATCGGCCCCGGTTGATAATATCCATCCCAATCAGTTGCGAAAAGAGTTGCAGGCAGCGACGGTGGGAGACAACGAGGAACACAGGCGGTCAGCCCTCAGCGGGTACTATGCTGCTGTGACCGCGATGGACACAAATATCGGCAGGCTGCTGGATTGGCTTGAGTCCAACGGTCTGCGAGAGAACACGCTGGTTGTTTTCACGGCAGACAATGGCATGAACATGGGGCACCACGGTATCTGGGGCAAGGGGAACGGGACCTATCCGCCCAATATGTTCGACACAGCGGTGAAGGTGCCGACTCTGGCATCCAGGCCGGGTCACGTGCCACAGGACCTGGTGTGCGACAAGCTTCTGAGCCAATACGATTTTATGCCGACGATACTCGGATATGCTGGGGTTGAAGAGCCACCGAACGAGTCGCTGCCCGGTCGAGATTTTTCGTCAATATTGCGAGGCGAGT
>JASLRP010000080.1 GCA_030743915.1 SAR202 cluster bacterium
GGATTTCCGACTGCTTCAATTGCGACGTTGACCCCGTTGCCATCGGTCAGTCCCCGGATGGCCTCGACGGGGTCAGTTTGAGACGAGTTGATCAGGTGAGTCGCTCCGAAGGTCCTGGCCCATCCGAGCTTCCTGTCGTCGATATCTACGGCGATGATGGTCTGAGCGCCCGCCAGCCTGGAACCTGCTATGGCGGCGTCGCCAACTCCTCCACAACCGATGACCGCGACCGAATCGCCACGCGTCACCCCGCCGGTGTTTATGGCCGCTCCAAGACCCGCCATGATGCCGCATCCGACGAGGCCCGCGACTTCTGGCCCAACCTCAGGACTCACATTCACCGCCTGGATCGCGTCAACCAGCGTCAGTTCTGCGAAGGCTCCGATGCCGAGAGCCGGAGATAACGCCGTGCCGTCGGCGAGCGTCATAGGCTGCAGGGCGTTCTTGCTGGCGAAGCAATACCAGGGGCGCCCCCGGACACACGACCGACACGTGCCGCATGGCGCTCTCCAGGCGATAATGACGAAGTCGCCCGGCTCGACGTTGTGCACTCCATCGCCGACTTGTTCAACAATTCCCGCTGCTTCGTGTCCCAGCAGAAATGGAAATTCGTCGTTAATCGCGCCCTCCCGATAGTGAAGGTCTGTATGGCACACTCCGCAGGCCTGCACGCGCACAAGCGCCTCTCCGGGCCCAGGGTCGGGCACCAGCACCGTCTCGACTTTTACTTTCTCGCCTCGTGAGCCTGCGATGACTCCTCGGACTTCGTGCGCCATTGTTTACTCCATCATGATGTTGTCAGTGACCCAGATTGGTAAATCTTCCCGACCATCGACCGTGCGATGCCACTGGCGAGAAGGAACCAAACGCGGCCCTGATATCTCACGGAAAATCGGGACTTTTGATCTCTCGGATTGAAATGAATGTCGGCCCTAAACCTCAATCCTCAGAACTTTGCTCCTGGATGGTCCGGAGAATTGCATGGGGCGACATCGGAAGCTCGGACATTCGGACTCCGGTGGCGTCGTGGATGGCGTTGGCGAGAGCGGCCATGGGCGGAATGATCGGTGTTTCGCCGACGCCACGCAAACCGTAAGGGTGGCGGGGGTTGGGGACTTCGATAATCACGGTGTCGATCATGGGCAGGTCGAGGCTGGTGGGCATGCGGTAATCCAGGAACGAACTGTTGGCCATCGTCCCTTCGTCGTTAAAGTGATATTCCTCGTTCAGCGCCCAGCCGATTCCCTGCAACGCGGCCCCTTGCATCTGGCCCTCAACGTATGCGGGATGCGCTGCTGTCCCGGCATCCAGGAACGTGGTGTAGCGCAGGATCTCAACTTTCCCTGTTTCGGGGTCTACCTCAACGTCCACCATGTTTCCCGCCAGCTGCGCACCGACGCCGCCTTGACGGTCCGACGCCGAACAGGTTAACGGGCCTCCGGTTTCCATGAGGCGGCCTGCCATCTCCTTGAAGGTGGCGCGGTTTTCCTCGTTGGATGTGCAGATGAACACTCCGTCCAAAAACTCCACGTCCTCAGGCTGGACATCCCAGAGCAACGCGGCTCGTTCACTCATTTGTTGGATCACGTCCTCTGCGGCTTTGATTACGGCCCTTCCGGTGTCGAAGGTCGTGCGGGAACCGCCGGAACCTCCAGTGAACCCGATGGAGTCGGTGTCGGTCACCGAAGGAGTCACATCGTCAACGGTAATTCCCAGTGTTTCCGCGGCCTGCATTGCCAGTGAAGTGCGGGTGCCGGAAAGGTCCGCCGAACCGGTAATCATGTTGATCGTCCCGTTGGCGTTCACGACAATGGTGGCCGACGAACCGCTGCCTCCGACATTCAAACGATAACCGACCGCCATGCCGCGACCTTGGTTCGGGCCTGTGAGCGGTGTGTTGTGGTGATCATGGGCCTTCATGGCCTCCTCGACCTCGACACATCCGAAGCGCGCGTGGAGCAGGCCATTGGGAGCGCGGTCGCCTTCATTGACGGCGTTGAGCAGTCGAAACTCCATTGGCCCCATGTTCAACTTCTCAGCAAGCTCGTCCACGACGGACTCGACGGCGAACGCGGCCTGTGGATTGCCGGGCGCCCGGTACGCCGCGGTCTTGGGCTTGTTCAGCACCACGTCGTACCCGTTGACGCTCAGGTTGTCCATCTTGTATGGGCCGAATCCGGTGCCTGCGCCTCCGGCCACCGGAGAGCCGGGGAACGCGCCGGCCTCGAAGGCCATGTAGAGTTCGCCGGCCGTGATCTTTCCGTCGTTGGTGACACCCATCTTGCAGCGCATGTATGTGCCAGATGTCGGGCCTGTGCCTTCGAATACCTCTTTGCGGTCCATGACGATTCTGACAGGGTGACCGGACTTCTTCGAAAGCACAGCGGCCACCGGGTCAAGATAGCCCGTTCCCTTGCCCCCGAAACCGCCACCGACCTCCATGTTGATCACCTTGATCTGGGTTTCAGGAATCCCGAGGATGGCCGCGGTGTTGGCTCGGATGCCCCACGCTCCCTGGGTGCTGGTCCAGATCGTCAGATGCCCATCCGCCTGCCAGTGAGCCGTGGACGCGAAGGGTTCGATGTAGCCTTGATGCACCATCGACGTGTTGAACTCGCGCTCGACCACGATATCGGCTTCCTCAAATCCCTTGTCCAAGTCGCCTCGCTCGTGCTGAATGTGGCTGGCGATGTTGCCCTTCTGTCCTGTGTCCTCGCCAGCTTCGAACCGCGTGAGCTTGAACATTGTGGTCAGGCCTTCGTGAAGAACGGGAGCGTCGTCGCTCATGGCAGAGCGGACGTCGAAGACGGCAGGCAATTCTTCGTATTCGACATCTATGAGCGAAACCGCTTCCTGGGCGATGTGAGGACTGGTGGCTGCGATTGCAGCGATGGCGTGGCCCTTGTACATTACCTTGTCTCTGGCGAGATCGTTCTCTGCGAGAAGCCTCGCGCCTCCCTGCGACAGGCTCAAGTCCATTGGCGCATCGGCGCTGATGGCGAAGTCTCTGGCCGTGGCGATGGCTCTCACACCTGGCAGCGCCTGGGCCTTGCTGCAGTCAATGGAGACGATGCGCGCGTGGGCGTGGGGACTTCGAAGCATCTTGCCGTGAAGCAGTCCGGTCATCTGGACGTCCGCCCCGTACTTGGCCTGACCCGTCACCTTCTCCATGCCATCGTGCCGGATGGGTCTGGTCCCGATTACCTTAAAACTTCGGGCGTCCTGTGCGCCGCTGTCGCTGGCCAATGTCATCGCAAATCCCCCGTTCATGAATCAGTAGTCCGACGTTCCGCGCGGCCCATTGTACCATTCACGCTCCGGTAATGACGGCCGTTGATACACGTGACTGGGCAGCCAAAGTGTTGGGAATACTTATCCAGCACGCGAATATACGTCTTAGGCGTTGTACATGGTCACTCTGGGTCGTATCCTTACAACAGTCATAGAAATTTGACCAGGCGACCGATGGCCCTTCGGATGTTGGGCGTTGACTGCCACATAGGTCGTGGATAGACTGCTTTCAACGTTGATTGTTAGTTATCCACAGAGTCGACGTCGGTCAATTGGATTATCGGTCATGGATCCCCCAGAGTTCGAATTTCGGGAACCGATTGAACAACTCACGGAAGGTGTTGTATGAGGCGTTGGACACTTATCGCGATGATGTCGGTGGCGGCTCTTTTCGGATTAATTGTCTCCACTTTTGACGGAACCGACCGTGGTATCGCCTCTGTCGCTGAAGCCAATGGTGGCATGACGGTAAGCGTCATGGGTGGGAACTCGGGAAGTCCTGTCATCCCGGTCGCGCCAGGCGGCGAAGTCCTGGTAAAGATTGTTGCCACTGGCGCAGCGCAACTGGCGGGCCTCCAATTCAAACTGGGGTTCGATCCTTCTTTGCTCCAGGTTGTGACCGGCGGCGTGACTCCAGGTGATGTGGGAAGTGGTGCGGTGTTCCAGCCCAGCGTGGATAACGAGGCCGGAGTTGTGTCCGTTGCCTTCGCGCGATCCGACTCTCTCAACATGACCACCGCCATCGTGTCTGAGATCAGATTCGCTTCTTCAGGTACTGAAGGTCAGTGTTCTTCGTTGCTTTTGACCGGCGTCGTCGCCGCCAGCGGTTCAGTCCCTCCTGAGGAAATATCGTCCACAGTCGTTGATGGCTCGCTGTGTGTTCGCACGAGCAACCCGCCAGTTGATCTTTCGGTTGTTGGGGCAAAATCCGGTCAGAACAGAGAAGATGTTCGGCAGGGCGAAACCGCCACTATGAAGCTGGTCATTGGGAATGCCGGTTCTGTGGCCGGAATTCAGGCCAAACTCAAGTTTGACCCTGCAAAACTGTCTGTCCCGTCTGGTGGAGTATCCACTGGCTCGCTGCCGCAGGGTTTTATCTTCGCTTCGAACGTCGACAATGGAGCGGGTTTTGTTTCCGTTGTTGCGGCAGGCTCGGTAGCTCTGGGAGCCCCGACCGCCGTGGTTGCCGAGATTGACTTTGTGCTCAAATCCGGTGTACAGGACTGC
>JASLRP010000081.1 GCA_030743915.1 SAR202 cluster bacterium
ACGTCCATGAACGTCGTGTAGCGCAAGATGTCCACCTTGCCGGTGTCAGGGTCAACCTCGACGTCCACGATGTTGCTAGCGACTTGAGAGCCTACGCCGCTCTGGATATTGGAGGCGGAGCAGGTGATGGTCCCGCCGGTATGGGACATCTCTCCGGCCATCTCCTTGAAGGTTAGGCGGTCTTCGGAGTTCAGCTTGCACGCGAACACGCCATCGGTGAAATCGACCTCTTCGGGCTGGACCTCCCAGAGCAGGGAGGCGCGCTCTTTCATCTGGTCGATAACCATGTTTGCCGCTTTCAGCGTTGCCCACCCTGTTTCGAAGGTTACGTGACTGCCATAGGAACCGCCAGTGAAGCCAACGGAATCAGTGTCGGTGACCGACGGATTGACATCTTCGACGTCGATGCCCAAATTCTCGGCGGCCTGCATGGCGAGAGCCACCCGGGTTCCTGACAGATCAGCGGAGCCTGTTATCAGGTTGATTGTGCCGTTGTCGTTGACATTGATGGTGGCCGAGGAGCCGTAGCCTCCGTCTTGCGTCCGGTATGCCACCGCCACACCCCGGCCCTGGTTGGGGCCATCCAGCGGCCCGTTGTAGTGGGGATGTTGCTTCATGGCGTCCATGATTTCTTCGCATCCGAAGCGGGAGTGTGGGAGACCGGAGGGCGACATGTCACCTTCATGAATGACGTTTTTCAGTCGAAGCTCCATCGGATCCATTCCTAATTTTTCCGCGATCTCGTCCATAACCGTCTCAACGGCGTGGTTTGCCTGGGGTTGGCCCGGCGCCCGGTATGACTGGGTCTTGGGCTTGTTGACAACCACGTCATACCCATCGACCTGCGTATGGGCGATTTTGTATGCGCCGAGCGCCGGAAACGCCGCGTTTCCCACGGGCGAGCCGGGGTAAGCGCCGGCCTCGTATGCCATGAACATCTGGGCTGCTTTGATGTAGCCGTCGTTATCGACGCCTATCTTGCATCGTATGAAGGTTCCTGACGTCGGGCCGGTGGCCTCGAATACTTCTTTGCGGGTCATAACCATCTTGACGGGCGCGGCGGATTTTTTTGAGAGAATGGCGGCGACAGGCTCCATGTAGCCTGTCCCCCTGCCCCCGAATCCACCGCCGACTTCCAACTGAACCACTTTCACGCTGGACTCGGGCAACGCCAGGATGGTCGAAACTGTGGCGCGCATGCCGAAAGCGTTCTGAGTGCTAGTCCAGATGGTCAGCCGGTCGTCGGGAGACCAGAACACGGTCGCCGCGAAAGGCTCAATGTATCCCTGGTGGACCATAGTCGTCGTAAGCTCTCGCTCAACGATCAGGTCGGCCTGCTTGAAACCTTCCTCCACGTCTCCCTGGACGGCCTGAACGTGACCCGCGATGTTCCCCTCAACTCCGGTGTCGTCTCCTCTGACGAGGTTTTCGGTGCGGAACATGGTGGTCAGACCTTTATGAAGGATCGGTGCGTCGCCCTTCATGGCCTCCTGAACATCGAGAACGTGTGGCAGAACTTCGTAATCAACCTCGATGAGGTCGAGGGCGTCTTCGGCGATGTGGGTGCTGGTGGCTGCAACTGCCGCAACGGCGTGGCCCCGATACAGCGCTTTATCGCAGGCCAGGTCATTCTCGGCCGTGGCGCGAGGAGTCGCATTTGCCTGGGACAGGTCGAGAGGTTGGCTCATAATTGGAAAATCCGACGCTGTGACCACCGCCTTCACGCCGGGCAGAGCTTCGGCCTTGCTGGTGTCGATGGACAGTATCCGAGCGTGGGCGTGGGGACTGCGTAGAATCTTCCCGTGAAGCGTTCCTTGCATATGAAAATCCGCGCCGAACTGGGCGCGTCCTGTCACCTTGTCCAGACCGTCGTGCCTGATGGGGCTGGTGTCCAGCACTCTGAATTTGCGCGGGCTATCCTGTGTCGTCGCCATAAAATGTGTTCTCCTCAGAACTCGGACATATTGGCCTGAGTAAATTGAATTAGCAGTTGTGCGTCAGCGGTGGCGTCTGATGGCGCCGTGTCTAACCAATACCAAAATTACCCGATGGCGACCAATGCCATCGGGTAATTCGATTGCTAGTGACCGAAATTTGATCCAGCTAAACTATTCGCCGTCCTTCTCTCCCAATGCTTTGAGGATGGACGATGGGGACATGGGCAGCTTGGTCATTCGCACGCCGGTGGCGTCGTGGATGGCGTTGGCGATAGCCGCCAGCGGCGGGACGATGGGCGTCTCGCCGACTCCTCGGATTCCGAAGGGGTGGCGCGGGTTGGGGACCTCAAGGATCACCGTGTCGATCATCGGCAGGTCCGTCGTCGTGGGCATTCGATAGTCGAGTAGGGACGAGTTTGCCATCGTGCCGTCTTCGGTGTAGTAGTACTCCTCGTTTAGCGCCCAGCCCATTCCCTGGAGGACTCCGCCCTGCATCTGGCCCTCGACGTTGTCCCGATGCACCACCTGGCCTACGTCCATGAACGTCGTGTAGCGCAAGATGTCCACCTTGCCGGTATCGGGGTCGATTTCGACATCCACGATGTTGCCCGCAAGCTGTGGGCCAACGCCTCCCTGAACGTCGGAGGCGGAGCAGGTGATGGTCCCGCCGGTGTGGGACATCTCGCCTGCCATCTCCTTGAAGGTCAGCCTGTCGTCTGAGTTCAGCGTGCATACGAACACGCCGTCGGTGAAATCGACCTCTTCGGGCTGCACTTCCCAGAGCAGGGATGCGCGTTCTTTCATCTGGTCAACGACCAGGGCCGCCGCGTTCAGCGTTGCCCGTCCGGTGTCGAAGGTTATTCGGCTGCCGAAGGAGCCGGATGTGAAGCCGATGGAGTCGGTGTCGGTGACCGATGGGTTGACGTCCTCGGTGTCGATGCCCAGGGCCTCGGCGGCCTGCATGGCGAGAGCCACCCGGCTTCCCGCCAGATCAGCGGATCCGGTTATCAGGTTAATGGTGCCGTTGTCGTTGACATTGATGGTGGCCGATGAGCCGTTGCCGCCGCCGTGCATCCGATAACCTACCGCCACGCCCCGACCCTGATTCGGGCCGTCCAGCGGCGCGGTGTAATGGGGATGTTCCTTCATGGCATCCATGACTTCCTCGCATCCGAAGCGGGAATGGGGCAGGCCGGTGGGCGACATATCGCCCTCGTGAACGGCGTTCTTCAGTCTGAGCTCCATGGGGTCCATGCCCAGCTTTTCGGCCAACTCGTCCATCACAGTCTCGACGGCGTGAGCCGATTGGGGCTGTCCTGGCGCCCGGTACGACTGGGTCTTGGGCTTATTCACGACCACGTCATATCCGTCTACCAAGAGGTTGTCTATCTTGTACGCGCCGAGCGCCGGGAACGCTCCGCCGCCGACTGGCGAGCCAGGGTAGGCGCCGGCCTCGTAGGCCATGAATATCTGGGCCGCTTTGATGTAGCCTTCGTTATCGACGCCTATCTTGCACCGCATGAATGTCCCCGATGTCGGGCCTGTGCCTTCGAAAACTTCTTTGCGGGTCATGACGATCTTGACTGGCGCAGCGGACTTTTTGGAGAGTATTGCGGCGACCGGCTCCATGTAGCCTGCGCCCTTGCCCCCGAATCCGCCGCCGACTTCCATCTGCACAATCTTGATGCTGGAATCGGGAAGCCCGACGATGGCAGAGACCGTTGACCGCATGCCGAAAGCGTTCTGAGTCGTGGCCCAGATGGTCAGGCGGTCATCCGGGGACCAGAACGCGGTGGCGGCGAAAGGCTCGATGTAGCCCTGATGCACCATCGAGGTGGTCAGCTCGCGCTCTACGATGACATCGGACTGCTTGAATCCCTCCTCCACGTCTCCCTGGAGGGCCTGAACGTGTCCAGCGATGTTTCCCTTGACTCCGGTGTCGTCGCCTCTGACGAAATTCCCGGTGCGGAACATGGTGGTCAGAGAGTCATGGAGGATTGGAGCGTCCTCCTTCATTGCTTCCTGAACGTCCAGAACAGGGGTGAGGACTTCGTACTCAACCTCAATGAGATCGAGGGCATCCTCGGCGAGGTGGGCGCTGGTGGCCGCCACAGCCACAATGGCGTGGCCCCGATACAGCGCTTTATCGTAAGCAAGGTCGTTCTCGGCCACCGCTCGGGGCATCGACCGCGCTTCGGACAGGTCGAGAGGCTGGCTGATAACCGGAAAATCCGACGCTGTGGCCACCGCCTTGACCCCTGGCAGCGCCTCGGCCTTGCTGGTGTCGATGGACAGTATTCGAGCGTGGGCGTGGGGACTGCGCAGTATCTTGCCATAAAGGGTCCCAGGCATGTTGAAGTCCGCGCCGAACTGGGCGCGTCCGGTCACCTTGTCCAGCCCGTCGTGCCGGATGGGGCTGGTGTTCAGCACCCGGAAATTGCGCGAATTATCCTGTGTTGTCGCCATATAGATAGTTCTCCTTAGCGCTCAGATAGCTTGATAGTACAAATCGGAATCACGGTGTCGTGTCTGAGAGAGACTGTTTTGCAAAGTAGGTCAGACGTTATCACCGAGACTGGTAACCGTCAAACGCCATCGAGAGATTAACCAGATGACGAGACCCTCTCCACGTATGCGAAGCTCTTGGAGAGTTTTCAAACGCGTTCTCGTGGGACGGGATTTCGAAAATGGCAGGCCCTGTGTAGCCTTTGGCGTCCAGAATCTGCGCCATTCGAGCGCAGTCCAGGTCGCCGTCATCGACGGTTGGAATGGCCTCATCGTCTATCGACTGCTTGAAATGCACGATCTTCATCATGTCCAGGGGCATGGCCTCCAGGTCGGCCAGAGCATCGGTGTCCGGCTGACGGCGAATCTGGTTTGTCGGGTCGGGGCACACGCCCAGCAGCTTGCCCTCTTCCTCGGTAAGCTGTTGGCGACATTTCTCAACGAGCAACGTGATCGCCCCGATAGACTGGCCAGAGTTCTCCACGGACAACGTTATCCCCTGTGAGGCGGCTTCTCTGGCAAGTCCTGCAACGGACAATGCCTCTTCGGGAATATCTGAAAAACTCTCCCAGACCTTGTCCTGCGGAGTCGGGTCAACCAGCCGCAGGTGTGGCGCGTCACGCCCCACAACCTTCGCCGCCTCCAGCGACTGCTGGAACTGTTCGCCCTTGGGATCAACGCCTCCAGACAGACACGGCACGGCCATAGCCAGGTTGAACGACAGGTCAGGGAACCCATCGACCAGCGACTGCATGTTGCCGATAACAGGACGCCAGTCGTCTCCGCTTCCGGTCTCGCAATTGCCGAGGAAGGTCTGCCGCAACTCGATGTGCTTCGAACCTCGGTCTCTGACGTCGCGCACCAGGTCAGGCAGGTTGCCGCCGTCAATCTGGACGCCCCAGGAGTTGGTTATCGCTCCGATTTTCATGTTTGGTCACCTCGATCATTAAATTGTTGAAGAAAGGAGGTCAAGTTGCGGTTGTCGGTACTGCGCAATCTAGGGCGAAGCCACGGAATTACAATGCCCAGCGCGACGCATCGTGGCACACACTCCACGCATGATATCAGGACAATCAGTTCTATTGAAGACCACGCCAATGGTTCAAAACAGTCACCAATTGGCTTTGTGGCGGACCGAGGTCAGAGGCGCCCCCTGCGCGTGCTAACCATCGTTTCCGTTCACGCTATCATTATGGAGTTTAACGAAAGCGGTCGCGACCCTGCCGCTATCACACTCGAACTCCGTCACTGCGTCATTACTCACAGTTAACGTGGAAAGGCGTGCATCGTCCTGATCGACCATCACCGATGTGGCGCTGTTCTGCCCGTCAACATGCCCCACACTGTCCTGGTTGTCCTCCACCAGGGCAATCAGCGTGCCCATCCAGCTCAGGATTCCGATAGCGATGAATGCCCATTGTCCGGCGGTGACACGAATTGATCGAGGGGATTCGTCGGACACTCCATTCCACAGTGCGTTCAGGTTCCGCTGCAAATGGAGCAGCAGCCCCGTTATCATGCCTATGTACAACAGGTAAATGACGACGGTAGCCAATTCTGATGTAAAGAAAGTGAGAACTGATGTGGCTCCAACGAGCATGGAAACAACAACTGCCAGTCCAGGGTTAAGTGTCGTCCGGACCTCATAATCCGTCATGAGGTCCTTGAATTCTTGAACGTGGGCATGGAGCTGGAACAAAGAGTAAACGGGCACGAAGAGTGAAAGCGTGTGCCAGAGCGGATACGCCTCCTCCTGTGTGAAGTCACGATACTGCTTCCAGGTCAGATACACCCAATAGAACACGTATAGACCGAACGTCAACACGGTCATGACCACGATGCGCATCGGACTCACAATTGGCTGGGATGGCGCATGATCAGGGAATGTCAGCCCTTTCCCGCATGATCCGCAGAACTTATCTCTTTCGCGGACTTCAGCGCCGCATGAGCTACAGACGATGCTGTCCGTTGGCGTTGTCCTGCCAGATTCTGAAACATCAGCCGACATGGGGGTCCCGCTGTCAGACAGAGGCGATTGCTCGACCTGTTTCGGCAATCTCTTCCCTGATCCCCTTATCCCGCGAACAATCAGAAGCGCAAAGGTAAAAATGGCCCCTGCGACAGCAAGCACGAAGCCCAAAAGGATGGAAATTACACTGGCGTACCCAACAAAGCCGGACGGATTTTGGAACAGGGTCTGGTTGACATTAACGACGATCTCACGGTTCCCACGGTTGGCAAAAAGCAGCGCGAAATCATGCCCGGAACCGGTCTGAATAAACGTGTCTCCCCGGGTGATCGACATGGCCTGGTCTCCCACGTCGTACTGCTCGCCTGCCTTATATTGAGTGATTGCCTTGTCCGTCAGTAGAGCGAAGTCGAACCTTGATCCGGAACGAAAACTGAACTCGTAACGGGCGTCCGTTGCCTCGATCTCTATAATCGACTCGGATCGCGGCGCGACCGATGTCTGAAACGTCGAATACTCCGGTTCAGATCGAACGCCAGAAACAGCCCAAAACATCACCCCGAAGCCTGCCACGAACAGGGCTATCCCGACGAAAACAGTGATTATGCCATGACGGATTTTCATTTCAGCGCCTCCGATGTGTCGATTATCCATGTGCCGAATCGATGTCGAAGTCGCAAGCGCCAGCGTTTCACGGGTCATCGGGGCTCAGGCAAAAACGGTCAGATGATTGTGTCCTGATTCATGTCATTCCGCGAAGAGTTTTGTGCCCGAGCAACCCGCAACAGTTGCTCTTCGGGCCCATTCAATCACTGCATAGACCTGTGTTGTAGGTGCAGACGAACTAACTGACGTCTCCGGAAAGTACCAATAACGTCTGGTAAGCCTTGACGCACAGATAATATGGAGATGGAGTGGCGCGCCTGCTCTGGAGAGCAACAACCTGTGCTAATTCACCAGGACGAGGTGTCTGGCGAAAAATATTAGAGCGAGATCGTTGTGGAATTAGCTTCTCTTCAAGGCGAAGAGGCAGAGGCAGCTAATCCACGGGCAAATGACTGACTAGAGGAGCCAATTAAACCATCGCTGTCTTATCGAAAAACATAGCGAAAACTTCTTAAAGGACACTGATGGTCGATCAGTACGCTGTATAGTCCGGCTCGATGTCGTCCGTTCTGACGGGGCGAGACTCCCTGACCGAACGCACCGCCGCCAGTGTGTTGCGCACGGCCCGCAGGCCGTCCTCGCCGGTGTAGCGCAGTTGGGCGTCTCCGAGGATGCTGTCAACGAAGTGATGCACCTGGTTGATGTGTCCCTGGCTGTAGTATGCGATGTCTGACTGCCAGATGTCGTCTCCGCCTTCGTCGAATCGGAACGTTGTCGTCTCCTTGCCCTGACGATGCAGGACCAGGTGCTGTTGCTGGCTGTCCCAGAGCAGGTTGTGGCCGCCCTCGCCCAGCACTTCGATGAGACCCTTCTCTCCGACAATCGTGGTGCTGAAACCGTGCATGAAGTCATACTTGCCGTTCAGAGGCTCGGCACGCATCCACAAGCCTTGGACCGACGAGTCTTCGAATTTCCAGGTGACGATGGGTATGTCGGTCTCTGCCGTGGCGTAGGGGTCATGGGGGGCGCCTGCCTGAATCTGGCCCTGGCCTCTGGTGGCCTCGATGGCATAGACCTCCGCGATGGGCTGGTCCTGGGCGAAGTACTCGGTGGTGGCGAAGAAGTGCGCCGCGAAATCGAATATCCAGGGGTAATCTCCTCCGCCTGATTTTTCGGGATCTACCCGCCAACTGCGGTCCGGGGCGCCGGTGGGGATGGCGGGGGTCTCTCTAGCGTGCCATGCGCCGTGACGGTGTCGAATCTGAAGGGGCTGGCCGATCTCGCCATCGTCGATCAACTGCCGCGCCTTGACATGGGAGGTGTTGAAGACGTAGGTCTCA